>NZ_CALFQK010000173.1:0-24358 GCF_937921195.1 uncultured Salinicola sp. | reverse complement strand
CAACGCCGCATGGCGCCATTTGCCGCGCAACCCGAAGGGCCGGGCCAGTTTTTGCGTGGTGCTGCGTTATTCGTCATTCATTTGGAATGACCAAACTACGCTCCTCACGCCTTGCCCCGCACAATAACTGGCTCCGGCGCGGCCGTGCATGAAACGCCGACAGCCCCTAAGTCGATGATCCGCGCTCTAGCGCTGGATCGACGAGTCCCCTGGGCACTGAGTAGGAGGGTCGGGCGCGCATTGTACAGGCAAGCGCGCGACACTGGCTACTTTAGTCTATCGGTACCATTCGAGAGTTTTTCGACGACGATTCCGCCGCGACGGGCTTGGGCCAAGGGCCCTGAACGCGGCGGGCCAACCCATTGAAAGGCGAGGGTTTCATGTCTCCGGAGGAAGGGGAACGGGAGCGCGCGGAACGAATCATCGAATGGATTCGTGCCGACGCCTGGCGCCTGGAGGTGTTGCGCCAGGCGCGCGCGTTGCGTCTCCCCGACTGGTGGCTGGCCGCCGGTTTCGTGCGCAATCTGGTCTGGGATCGGCTGCACGGCTATTCGCCAGCGACGCCGCTGAACGATATCGATCTCGTCTATTTCGACGCCTCCCACGCCAGCGTACGCATCGACCGGGCGCACGAGAGCGCGCTCCGGCGCGCTGCCCCGCTGCCCTGGTCGGTCAAGAACCAGGCGCGGATGCACCGGCGTCACGGGCATCGCCCCTACGCCTCCATAGAGGAAGCGTTGAGCGTCTGGGTCGAGTGTGAAACGGCGGTGGCGGTGACGCTCGACGACGATGGCCGTATTCGCCTGACGGCACCCTTTGGCACCGCCTCGCTGCTCTCGGGTCGGGTGACGCACAATCCGCGGCACGGCGATAGTGAGGTGTTTCGGCAGCGCGTCGTTGCCAAGGGGTGGCAGCGCCGCTGGCCAGGGCTCGAGTTTCGCGGGCTCTGACAGGGACTCTGTAACAGGGACGCTGTGACAGGGACTCTGGGAAGGACTCTACGAGGGCAGATTGCCCAGCAGCCAGTCGAACAGTCTCCCCGGGCTGTTGGCGACCGGCTGCGTAATGGCGAAGCGCGGCAGCAGCACCGTGTCGATCGGTGGCTCGAGCCAGCCCGTTCTGTGCGTCAGCACACGTTCGATGCCGGCGCTGGCCGCCAATCGAGCCAGGCCCTCGTCCGCATGCGCCGAGGCGCTGGTGGCGATGCGAAGCGGGTGACGGCAGAGGACTGCCAACTGGTGCTGGCTTTCACGGAGCTGTATCAGGGCGGAGACGTCCTGCGTCGTGGCATGCGGCGGTATCAGGCTGCCGAAGCGGAACAGGCCTCCCTGCTCCAGACGGCGGATGCTGAAGGCGTCCAGGGCTTCGTCGGCGAATGCCGGATCGGCATCCAGCGCCGAGGCGACCGCATGCAACGCGGTGGCGTCTTGCGACTGGTCGAGCTCGGCGATGTAGTTCCGGATCGCCTGACTGTAGCGCTCATCGCGGTGCGTGCCGACGGTGGGCGGTGCCGGGAGGCCGGCTTCGGCGAGCAGTCGCCTTGCGTGGTCGGCCGTCTCGTCGCGCCAGAGGGCTTCGCCGATGGCCTCGTGCCATGAGCTCCAGGCGCGCTGGGTGACCGGGCAGGGCAGGAACACATTGGCCGGCAGCGCCAGCCGCTCCAGGGCCGGCGACACCTGTTTCAGCGTATCGCGCCAGCCGCCGTCGAAGGTGAGGGCGATGCGGGGCAGCTGGTCGTGATGCAGCTGCAGCACGCTCTCCAGGCTGACGATCTGCGCGCTCTCGCTGAGGCTCTCCAGCAACTGACGAAAGCTGTCCGGCCCCAGGCACCAGCCGGCTCTATGAGGCAACCGGGCCTCGGCTTCATCGTCCAGCACGCGATTCATCGCGAGAATGGCGCTTCGACCCCACAACGGCTCACTCAGGCTGAGACGCCAGTGACCGCGTAGGCGCTGTACCACATCCTGTGTGCGATCCAGCCTAGGCATGGGTCATTCCATCACTCGAGTCATCGGTCGCCATCGAAACATGGCCTTTGCCCACAGTATCCGTTGCCTATCGATTTTCGGCAAAGGTTCCGGAGAGGATTTGTCCGCTTTCTCTTTTGGTGCAGAGGGGTAAGTGTATGCACCAGGTTGGTGCTTTTGGCGGTCTGAAACCTCGGCTCATCGATGATGATGCACGGGGTGGCGCCCGCCGCGGCCCGCTGTCCCCTCGATAACATCATGCTTATCAAACGCTTATTAACGCCCTGCTGCGCCTTGCCTCATTTTGGCACATTCTCTGCATGGTCATGTAAAAACGGTGTGCGCGTGGGCAAGAGCGCCGACTTCGTGCTACAAAACACGCACGCCACAAAACGGTGTTGGATATTCGCCAACGAATCGAGCCATGGCTCACAGTGGAGGACAACATGTCTGAGAAAACCCTCGCCCTTATCGAAGAACACGACGTCAAGTGGGTGGATCTGCGCTTTACCGACACCAAGGGCAAGGAGCAGCACGTCACGATTCCTGCCAGCGCCGTCGATGCGGAATTCTTCGAGGACGGCCAGATGTTCGATGGATCTTCCATCGAAGGCTGGAAGGGCATCAACGAGTCCGACATGATTCTGCGTCCGGAAGATGGCACCGCCTTCCTCGATCCGTTCACCGAAGACTCCACGCTGATCCTGCGCTGCGACATCATCGAGCCGGCAACGATGCAGGGTTACGAGCGCGATCCGCGCTCCATCGCCAAGCGTGCCGAGGCCTACCTGGCCAGCACCGGCCTGGGCGACACCGCTTTCTTTGGCCCGGAGCCCGAATTCTTCATCTTCGACGAGGTGCACTGGAAGTCCGATATCGAGGGCTCCATGTACAAGATCTCTTCCGAAGAGGGTGCCTGGTCCACCGACCGTCAGGTCGAAGGTGGCAACCTGGCGCACCGTCCGCGGGTCAAGGGTGGTTACTTCCCCGTGCCGCCGGTCGACAGCTTCCACGACATCCGCAGCGCCATGTGCAACACGCTGCAGGCCGTTGGCCAGGAAGTCGAAGTGCATCACCACGAAGTGGCGAATGCCGGCCAGAACGAGATCGGCGTCAAGTTCAACACGCTGGTGAAGAAGGCCGACGAGGTGCAGCAGCTCAAGTACGTGGTGCACAACGTCGCTCACGCCTACGGCAAGACGGCCACTTTCATGCCCAAGCCGCTGGTGGGCGACAACGGCTCCGGCATGCACGTCCACCAGTCGTTCTGGAAGGATGGCTCCAACCAGTTCGCGGGTGACGAGTACGCCGGCCTGTCCGAGATGGCGCTGTACTACATCGGCGGCATCATCAAGCATGCACGCGCCCTGAACGCCTTCACCAATGCGTCGACCAACTCCTACAAGCGCCTGGTGCCGGGTTTCGAAGCGCCGGTCATGCTCGCCTACAGCGCGCGCAACCGCTCTGCCTCGATCCGTATTCCTTATACCGCCAGCCCGAAAGGCAAGCGCGTCGAGTGCCGCTTCCCCGACCCGACCGCCAACCCGTACCTGGCTTTCGCGGCCATGCTGATGGCCGGTATCGACGGTATCAAGAACAAGATCCATCCTGGCGACGCCATGGACAAGAACTTGTACGACCTGCCGCCGGAAGAGGGCAAGAAGGTGCCCACCGTGGCGACCAGCCTCGACCAGGCACTGGAAGCGCTGGATGCCGATCGCGCCTTCCTGACCGAGGGTGGCGTCTTTACCGACGAGATGCTCGATGCCTACATCGAGCTGAAGAGTGAAGACGTCGAGCGCCTGCGCCTGTCGACGCATCCGGTCGAGTTCGACCTGTACTACAGCGTCTGAGGATCGAATCCCGCTCCCAGGCCTGACGGAAAGCCCCACTTCGGTGGGGCTTTTTCGTGAGGAGGTCTCCGCGAAAGGGCCACCGGGCAGGTGAAGGGGCGAGGCCGCCGGCCGATAACAGGGTGATCGACATGGGAGCTGGCGCTGATGCAAATGGGGACGATGGTATCGGTGATATCGATTTGCCTGGTGGTCTGGGCCGCCTCGCCCGTGATGGCGGCGCCGGTCTATCGACATGTCGACGCTGCGGGTAACGTGGTCTACAGCGACGAGCCGGGGGCGGGCACGCGCGTCGATCTCAAGCCGATCACGGTGGTCGACCCCACCGGGGGCGAGACACGCGCGAACCCTCATCGTTCGGTCGCGCCCGAGGCGGCTGCGGTCGAGTACGAGCGTTTCGTGATCACCAGTCCGGGAGACCAGCAGACGCTGCCGACCGGACAGGCGGGAACCGTCCAGGTGAAATTGGCGATCGAGCCCGCGCTGCAGCGGGGTGACCGCGTCCAGCTCAGGGTGGACGACAAGGTGAGCCAGTCGCCCATGCACACCAGCGTCTTCGTGCTGAGCCAATTGTCGCGAGGCGAGCATCGGCTTCAGGCCGAGCTGGTCGATGCTCGAGGACAGGTGCGGCTGTCCACGCCGCCGGTGACCCTCTACGTGCAGCGTGCCAGCGTCAACCTGCCGGCCAATCCCAATAATCCCGATCGTGGAAAGTCGTCCCGACCGCATGGGTAATCCCGATCCGCAGGCATAGCCTTTAGCGTTTGCACTATTTTGGTGAATGAAATCCCGCTTTTCATCGGGACCTCCTCGCAGGTGGGCAAAATTGGGGAGTGGCGCGGTTTTTGCACTGTATAAGCACATACCGGATCACCACGATGGAACGACGCATGTATCAACGTTTGCTGGAGCACCTGACGACCGCCGTCCTGCTACTCGACGAGCGGCTCCACGTGCGCTGGCTCAATCCGGCGGCCGAGGCACTGCTCGCCGCCAGCCGGCCCCGTGTAGTCGGTCAGTGGCTGGAGTGCCTGAATGGCGAGGACGGCAGCGTTCGCCAGGTCCTGTTCAAGGCGATGCAGGAGTTTCATCCTTACACGCAGCGGGAAGCGGCGCTGGTGCTCGGCGCCGGCGACGTGATCACGGTGGACTTCACCGCGACACCGATCACCAGTCGCGAGCTGCTGCTGGAGATCGAGCCGCGGGATCGATTGCTCCGCATCTCGCGGGAGGAGGCCCTGATCGCGCGGCAGGAGACGGTCAAGGTACTGATGCGCGGTCTCGCCCACGAGGTCAAGAATCCGCTGGGGGGAATCCGCGGCGCCGCGCAGCTGCTGGAGCGCGATCTTCCCGACCCGCAGCTCACCGAGTTCACCCGGATCATCGTCGAGGAGGCGGACCGTCTGCGGGATCTGGTCGACCGCATGCTCGGCCCCAACACGCTGGTGCGTCACGAACCCTTCAATGTGCACAAGGTGCTCGAGCGGGTGCGGGCACTGCTCGAGGTGGAGCATCATCGGTTGCGCTTCGAGCGCGACTACGATCCCAGCATGCCGGATCTGGTCGGCGACGAGGCGCAGCTGATCCAGGCGGTGCTCAACATCGCGCGCAACGCGGTCCAGGCGATGGAGGAGTTCGGTACCGCCGAGCCGCGCCTGCTGCTGCGGACTCGCGTTCGCCGTCAGTTCACCCTCGGTGCCGAGCGCCACCGCCTGGTGTGCGAGGTCGCGGTGGTGGATAACGGCCCCGGCATTCCCGAGCACATTCGCGAGACCCTGTTCTTCCCGATGGTCTCCGGGCGTGCGGAGGGCAGTGGCCTGGGGTTGTCGATCGCGCAGTCGATCCTGCACCAGCACCAGGGCCTGATCGAGTGCGAACCCCATCCGGGGGTCACGGAATTCCGGTTATTGATCCCTTTCGAGGCGCCACAGTGAGCGTGTCGGCCCACTCTTGGCTGCGTGCGTGGAGGCCCGCCAGGGTGAGCGCGCGGGCCACGCCGACGCCGCCAGGCGCGCGATTCACCGTTCTGCTGGAGAACTGCCATGACTGAAGTCGCCCGTATCGCGATCGTCGATGACGATCGTGCGATCCGCTGGGTCCTGGAAAGGGCGCTGGCACAGCCGGATCTCGAGGTGCAATCCTTCGAACGTGCCGACGCGGCACTCGAAGCGATCGAGCGGCAGCCGCCGGACGTGCTTTTGACCGACATCCGCATGCCGGGGCTCGACGGTCTCGACCTGATGGCCAGGGTGCGCGAGATGCATCCCGATCTGCCGGTGATCGTGATGACGGCGCATTCGGACCTGGATAGCGCGGTCGCGTCCTACCAGGGCGGCGCCTTCGAGTATCTGCCCAAGCCGTTCGATGTGGACGATGCGCTGGCGCTGGTGCGACGAGGCGTTGCCCACGCCCGCGAGCGGCGTTCGCCGGCGGCGATGCCGGAAGGGCTCTCCGCCGAGATCATCGGCGAGGCGCCGGCGATGCAGGAGGTCTTTCGCGCCATCGGCCGGCTGTCGCAGTCGCACATCACGGTACTGATCAACGGAGAGTCGGGCACCGGCAAGGAGCGGGTCGCCCAGGCACTGCACCAGCACAGCCCGCGCAGTGGCCATCCGTTCATCGCGCTCAACATGGCGGCGATCCCCAAGGACCTGATGGAGTCGGAGCTGTTCGGCCATGAAAAGGGCGCCTTCACCGGCGCCGCCGCCCAGCGGCGCGGGCGTTTCGAGCAGGCCGACGGCGGCACGCTGTTCCTGGACGAGATCGGCGACATGCCCGCCGATACGCAGACGCGGCTGTTGCGCGTGCTGGCGGATGGCGAATTCTACCGGGTCGGCGGCCACGTGCCGGTCAAGGTCGATGTGCGGATCATCGCCGCGACCCACCAGAACCTGGAGAAACTGGTGACGGAAGGGCGCTTTCGCGAGGATCTCTTCCATCGTCTCAATGTGATTCGCGTTCACCTGCCCCGTCTGTCGGAGCGCCGCGAGGACATTCCGCGGCTGGCCCAGCATTTCCTCGCCGAAGCCGCCAAGGAGCTCTCGGCCGAACCCAAGGTTCTGACCAGGGACGCCGAGACGCATCTGACGCGTCTCCCCTGGCCCGGCAACGTGCGCCAGTTGGAGAACACCTGTCGCTGGCTCACGGTGATGGCGTCCGGCCGGGAGGTACTGGTCGACGACCTGCCGCCGGAACTACGCGAGCTCGAGGGGACCGAGGCGCCAAGCGGTGACTGGCGCAACGCGTTTCGCGAGTGGGCGGATCGGGCCCTGGCCTCGGGGCACACGCACCTGCTCGAGGAGGCGGTGCCGGATTTCGAACGCATCCTGATCGAGACCGCCTTGAAGCATACCGGCGGGCGCAAGGGGGAGGCTGCCGAGCTGCTGGGATGGGGGCGCAATACCCTGACGCGCAAGGTGAAAGTGCTGCTGCCGGCGCTGGCGGACGAGTAGCGTCCGACGCTCGAGTAACGTTAGGCTGATAATGGCGCCTGGGGCTGGCTCTCATGCCTGGCCGGGCGTCGTCGTCGCTGGCCGATCGTCACCGGCGTGAAATAGATGACACCAACACGGGGACTCGCATGTCCGATTCGACCCAATGGTGGCGTGGCAGCGTCATCTATCAGATCTACCCCAGAAGCTTCATGGATGCCCGCGGCGATGGCATCGGCGACCTGCCCGGCATCACCGCGAAACTGGACTACGTGGCCGAACTGGGTGTCGATGCGATCTGGATTTCGCCGTTCTTTCCTTCGCCGATGAAGGATTTCGGCTATGACGTCACCGACTATCGCGGCGTCGACCCGATGTTCGGCTCCTTCCACGATTTCCAGATGCTGCTCGAGCGGGCCCACGGGCTGGGACTGAAAGTGATCATCGACCTGGTGCTCAGTCACACCTCGGATCAGCACCACTGGTTCATCCAGAGTCGCAGCTCGCGGGAGAACCAGAAATCCGACTGGTACGTCTGGGCCGATCCCAAGCCCGATGGCACGCCGCCCAACAACTGGCTCTCCTTCTTCAGCGGCAGCGCCTGGACCTTCGACAGCCGGCGCCGCCAGTACTACCTGCACAACTTCCTCTCCTGCCAGCCGGATCTCAACTTCCACAATCCGGCGGTGCGCAAGGAGCAGCTCGACAACGCCCGTTTCTGGCTCGATCTCGGTGTCGACGGTTTCCGTCTGGACACCTCGAATTTCTACTTTCACAGCCTGGCGCTGCAGGACAATCCGGCCCTCGGCAGCGGTGAGCTCAAGACGCCCAGCGTACCGGCATCGAACCCCTATTCGATGCAGCGCCACCAGTTCGATATCAGCCAGCCGGAGAATCTCGGTTTCCTGGGCGAACTGCGTTCACTGATGGACGAGTACCCCGGCACCATGACGGTGGGGGAGATCTCCGACGATCGTCCGCTGGAACGCATGGTCGAGTACACCATCGGCAACGATCGGCTGCACATGGCCTACACCTTCGACCTGTTCGATGCCGAGTTCAGCGCCCAGCGGCTGCGCGACATCATCGAGCATTTCCAGTATTACGCCGGCGACGCCTGGCCCTGCTGGGCGCTCTCCAATCACGACGTGATGCGTGTCGTATCGCGCTGGACCCAGCACGAAAACCTGGAGCAGCACGGGCCGCTGGTGGCCAAGGTCGCGACGGTCATGCTCTGCTCGCTCTACGGCAGCATCTGCCTCTATCAGGGCGAGGAGTTGGGGTTGCCGGAAGCGGACGTGCCCTACGAGCGGCTGGTCGACCCCTACGGGCTGGCGCTGTGGCCGGATTACAAGGGGCGTGACGGCTGCCGTACGCCGATGCCCTGGACCAGCGGCGAGTACGGGGGCTTCACCTCGATGGAGCCTTGGCTGCCGGTGGACGGCCACCATCGCCAGCTGTCGGTGGAGCGGCAGCTCGCCGATGCGGGGAGCACGCTGCGGGTGACGCGCGACTTCCTGCACTGGCGCAAGTCGCAGCCGGCGATGGTCGACGGCACCTTGATCCTGAGCGACTTCGACGACGAACTGCTGGGCTGGCTGCGGGTCTCCCGGGACCAGGCGATCCTGGCGGTCTTCAATCTCACCAGCGAGTCGCGCTTCACCACCCTGCCCGCCGGTGCCGGCGAGATCGTCTATCAGGCCGGGTTCACGGGGCGTCTGGAGAGTGGCGGGCTGACCCTGCCTGCCTTCCAGGCGGCGTTCGTGCATATCGACAGAAGCAGCATCGATCCGAGGGCGTTGATTGACCAGGAGCCCGACCCCGAGCGCAAGGGCTTTCTCAGCCGGCTGCTGGGATCGCTGATGGGGCAGGACGAGGGCGGCGCGCGGCAGGGCTGAGCCCGCGCGCCGGGCCTCGTCAGTGTTTCACCCGCCCCAGTAGTCGCGGGCCAGGTCGACCACCAGGCGCACCTTGTCCCACTGTGCCCGCTCGGCGAGTTCGTTGCCCTCTTCGGTGGAGGCGAAGCCGCACTGCGGGCTCAGGCAGAGCTGACGCCTGTCGACGAACCGTGTCGCTTCGTCGAGACGCGCTCTGATGGCCTGCGGGTCCTCGAGCTCGCCCACCTTGGTGGTGATCAGCCCCAGCACCGCCTGTTGATGGCCCTCCGGGACGAAGCGCAGCGGGTCGAAGCTGCCGGCGCGATCGCTGTCGTACTCCAGGAACCAGGCATCGACGCCGACCCTGCCGAACAGCGTCTCGGCCACCGGCTCGTAGCCGCCTTCGCTGATCCAGGTGGAACGGAAGTTGCCGCGGCAGACGTGGAGCGAGACGTGGAGATCGTCCGGCTTGTCGGCCAGGGCGTGATTGAGCATCTCGGCGTAGATCGCCTGCAGTCGATCGGGGTCGTCGCCGCGGTCCCGGGCCGCCTGCAGCTCCTTTTCCGAGCAGAGATAGGCCCACACGGTGTCGTCCAGTTGCAGGTAGCGACAGCCGGCGTCGTAGAAGGCGCGAACGGCGTCGCGGTAGGCGTCGGCGGTATCGGCGAAAAAGGCGTCCAGGCTGGGGTAGACGCCGCTGTCGATCTTCTTGCGGCCGCCGCGGAAGTGCAGCACGCTGGGGCTGGGGATCGTCATCTTGGGCATGACGCTGGCGACGCTGGCCAGGTAGCGGAAATGATCCAGCATCGGATGGGTATCGTCGAAGCCGACCTTGCCGTCGACCCGGATCTGTTTCGCACCCGTCTGCACGCCCTGGAACTGGATGCCCTGGTCACCGGTGAAGCCGGTGACGCCATCGAGCCGCTCGAGAAAATCGAAGTGCCACCAGGCGCGCCGGAACTCCCCGTCGGTCACCACCTCGAGGCCGGCGGCTTGCTGCTGCTCGACCACCTGGCGAATTTCCCGATCCTCGACGGCCTTGAGCGCCGCGGCGTCGATATCGCCCCGGTGGAAGAGGGCCCGGGCCTCCTTCAGTGCCGGCGGACGCAGAAAGCTGCCGACGATATCGGCTCGGAATGGGGGATGCGCTTGTGACATGAATGTGTCTCCTGTTCTGGGACTTCGCCATGCGGGTCAGCGGCGAGCGTCGATACCGAGGTCGCCAATGATGCGGGCTGGGCGGCCGTTCGGCCAATGAAGCCAGTTCAAGCTGACCATGTGCATCATTCATCGTGAGGTTCGCGGCCGGTCGTGCCGGCGTCGCGATCTCAAACTTTAGTGGTAGGATTGTCGGCCCCCGCCGACGCATTCACCGACGTGCCATCGGCATCGGCCGGGATTTTTTCCATCGCGCCCCAAGTTCGAACGCCGGGGTAAAGAACAGGAGTGTCCCGTGACGACCCCTTCGCAGCATGATCTACGCAACGCCTTCCGCGAACTGCTTGCCAGCGGCGAGTGCTACTACACGGCGTCGGTATTCGACCCGATGTCGGCTCGCATCGCCGCCGATCTCGACTTCGAGGTCGGCATCCTGGGGGGATCGGTCGCCTCGCTGCAGGTACTGGCGGCGCCCGATTTCGCCTTGATCACCCTGAGCGAGTTCGTCGAGCAGGCGACCCGGATCGGCCGCGTGGCGCGGCTGCCGGTGATCGCCGATGCCGACCATGGCTATGGCAACGCGCTCAACGTGATGCGCACGATCACCGAACTGGAGCGGGCCGGTGTCGCCGCGCTGACGATCGAGGACACCCTGCTGCCGGCGCAGTACGGGCACAAGTCGACCGATCTGATTCCCGTCGAGGAGGGCGTCGGCAAGATGCGCGCGGCACTCGAGGCGCGGATCGACCCGGCGCTGTCGATCATCGCCCGCACCAACGCCGGCCAGCTCGACGACGACGCTGCCATCGCCCGCATCCGGGCCTATCAGGCGGCCGGCGTCGATGCCATCTGCCTGGTCGGCGTCAGGGACTTCGAGCATCTCGAGAAGCTGTCGGCGCCGTTGACGGTACCGCTGATGCTGGTCACCTACGACAACCCGGCGCTGCGCGACCGCGCGCGCCTGGCCAGGCTCGGGGTGCGCATCGTGGTCAACGGTCACGCTGCCTACTTCGCCGCGATCAAGGCGACCTATGACTGCCTGCGCGAGCAGCGCGACATTGCCACCAACGACCTGGACGCTTCGCGGCTGTCGACGCGCTACTCGACGCTCGAGGAGTATCGGATCTGGGCCCGCGAGTACATGGATGTGAAAGAGTAGGGCCCCTTCGGGGAGCGGTAAGCTGTCAGAGCGGCGCTTCGCGCCTGGAAGCGGGAAGAAAAAGCCAGACCCGCTTGGCTTCGCTTGAAGCTTGCGACACGAACCCCGAGACTGACGATCGCCAACAACCGGAGACCACGATGACTGTCATGCAATGGGAGCGCCTGCTCGATCCCGTCCGGCTGCACGATGCCCGGACGTCGCGTGGTGAAATCGGGCGTAGTCCGTTCCACAAGGACTACGACCGCATCGTCTTCTCCGGCTCGTTTCGGCGCCTGGGGCGCAAGACCCAGGTCCATCCGCTCACCGACAACGATCATATCCACACCCGGTTGACCCACTCGATCGAGGTCGGCTGTGTCGGCCGTAGCCTGGGAATGATCGTCGGCGAGCAGCTGCGCGACAGCCTGCCGGGCTGGGTCACGCCCGCCGATCTCGGCGTCATCGTGCAGGCGGCCTGCCTGGGGCACGACATCGGCAACCCCCCGTTCGGGCACGCCGGCGAGTACGCGATTCGCGACTGGTTCAAGTGGGCCGAGGCGCAGGGGAGCGGTTTGCTGGAGGGGCTGGACGAGGCGCAGCGCCGGGACCTGTTGACCTACGAGGGGAACGCCCAGGGCTTCCGGATCGTGACCCAGATCGAGTACAACCAGTTTCGCGGCGGCATGCGGCTCTCCGCCGCGACACTGGGTACGCTGCTCAAGTACCCGTGGACGGTGGAGCACGGCGGCCAGATGGGCAAGTTCGGCTGTTACCAGTCCGAAAAGCACCTGCTGGTCGAGGTCGCCGAGCGGCTCGGGCTCAAGTCGGTCGATGGTTCCAAGTGGTGCCGCCATCCCCTGGCCTATCTGGTCGAGGCGGCGGACGATATCTGCTATGCACTGCTCGACCTCGAGGATGGCCTGGAGATGGGTATCCTGCGCTACGAAGAGGTCGCCCAGGTGCTGCTGCAGATTGCCGGCGAGCCGCCGGCGGGATACGAGCAGATGGCCGCCGACGGGGTGTCCCAGCGTCGGCGGATCGCGGCGCTGCGCGGTGCGGCGATGGAGCGGGCGGTCAACGAAGTCGGCGATGTCTTCGTCCAGCACGAGAAAGCGCTGCTCAACGGCACCCTCAACGACGATCTGCTCGAGCTCTGTCATCCGGATCTGACCTGGGGCGTCTCCTCGGCCAAGCAGCTGGCCCGCGAGCGCATCTTCCAGAACGAGCGCAAGGCCAAGCTGGAGATCGGGGCCTATACCACGCTCGGTATCCTGCTGGAGGCCTTCATCGGGGCGGCCCACGAGCTGCATCACACCGGGCACTCCTCCTTCAAGCACCAGCGAGTGCTCGCGCTGATCGGCGAGAACACGCCGAAGCCGAACTGGCCGCTCTACGACAGCTATCGTCGAATGCTCGATTTCATCGGCGGCATGACCGACCACTACGCGGTCGAGCTGGCCCAGGAGATGGGCGGGCGCCTGAAGGGAGACTGAGCACTCCCCCCGCTTTTTTCCTCTCGTCGTCGGGCCCGCGCCCGACGTCGTCGTTTCTGGTACCCATCGGACCATCGCGGCGTGCGAGTGTTGAGTGTGGCTGTTGAAAGTGGACTCATAACGCCGTATTTTAATTGAACGGTTAATTAATAAAAAATCGATTTCGATCGCGTGCCAGCATCGGGTGTCAGCATCGAGAGCTACCGGAGCGGTGGCCGATTCCGGCCGCTGGCCAACGTCGCCACTGCCCGCGGGAGAACCAGCCTCGCTTTTACCCGGCGATGAGCCATATTTCAGACGCCAGCGTCGGCATCGTTACCTGAAGAACGCGCGACGCGCGGGCCGGCGGTTCCATGACCTGATCCCGGGCGCGGCAGGGCAACGGCGTGGGGCGACGCTTCCGTTGAAGGCATGGCTGGATTCAACGACCGAAGTCGACTTAACTCAACTCGAGGCCAGATGGCCTCGCGGCGGGAACACGGAAACGAGCCAAGGGCCTCGAACGCCCTGCGCCCCGGCAGGTCATGTCAGCCGTCAGGGGCGCCGATGCTCGTCAACGCAAACTATCTGACCATGATGGGAGCCGCATGAGCACAAGTCCCGATAATAATTCCACGACCCAGGACAGGCTGAATCCAGTCGTCTTCTATGGGTCGGTCATCGGCATCGTCGCCTTTTCGTTGTGGGCGATGATCGCTACCGAGCAAGCGAACGGCATCATCAACGCGCTGCTGGGGTGGATCTCCAACACTTTCGGCTGGTACTACTTTCTGACCGTCGTCATCTACCTGGCCTTCGTGGTGTTCGTGGGCTTTTCCCGCTTCGGCAAGATTCGCCTCGGGCCGGAGCATTCGAGGCCAGACTTCAATATCTTCTCCTGGTCGGCGATGCTGTTCTCCGCCGGTATCGGCATCGGGGTCATCTTCTTCGCCCTGGCGGAACCGCTGACCCAGTTCTACAACGCGCCCAATGCGCCGAGTGACCAGGTGGCCGCCGCCCGTCACGCGATGCAGCTGACCTTCCTCCACTGGGGCCTGTCGGGCTGGGGCATCTACACGCTGGTGGGCATGTCGCTGGCGTTCTTCAGCTATCGGCACAACCTGCCGCTGACCATCAGCAGCGCGCTCTACCCCATCTTCGGCAAGAAGATCTACGGCCCCATCGGTCACGTGGTGGACATCGCCGCCGTGCTGGGCACGGTGTTCGGCATCGCGGCCAGTCTCGGCATCGGCGTCATCCAGCTCAACTATGGGCTGAACTTCATGTTCGGCATCGCGGAAAGCGCCTGGACCCAGACCATCCTGGTGCTGATGATCGTGCTGTTCGCCACGATTTCCGCGGTGACCGGTGTCGAGAAGGGGATTCGACGTCTTTCCGAATTCAACATCCTGCTGGCGATCGCGCTGCTGCTATTCGTGCTGTTCGCCGGCAAGACGGTGTTCCTGCTCAACGCGCTGGTGATGAACGTCGGCGACTACCTCTCCGGTTTCATCTCGATGTCGTTCGACACCTACGCCTTCGACCAGCCGACGGACTGGCTCAACGCCTGGACGCTGTTCTTCTGGGCATGGTGGATTGCCTGGGGCCCGTTCGTCGGTCTGTTCCTGGCGCGTATTTCTCGCGGTCGTACCATCAGAACCTTCGTGGCCGGTACCCTGACGCTGCCCATCGCTTTCATGATGATCTGGATGTCGATCCTGGGGAACAGCGCCCTCGACATGGCGATGAACGGTGCGACGGACTTCGGCCAGCAGGTCATGAACACGCCGCCGGCGGGCATCTATCTGTTCCTGCAGGAGTATCCGTTCCCGGTCATCTCGACCATCGCGGTCAGTATCCTGGCGATCGTGTTCTTCGTTACCTCCGGTGATTCGGGCGCCCTGGTACTGTCGAACTTCACCTCCAAGCTGAAGGACGTCAACAGCGACGCACCGATCTGGATGCGCATCCTGTGGTCGGCGGTGATCGGGGTGCTGACCCTGTCGCTGCTGCTGGCCGGTGGCCTGTCGACGCTGCAGAGCGCGGTGGTCATCACCGGGTTGCCCTTCTCGATCGTGCTGTTCTTCATGATTGCGGGGCTCTACAAGGCGCTGAAGGTCGAGGCGTTCAAGGAGGATAGCCACCGCCTGAGCCTCTCCGGCTCGCTGTCGGGACGCATGTCCGCCGGCGGTCGCGATCGCGCTCACGACTGGAAGACCCGGCTCAAGCGGGCCATGTCGTTCCCCAATCGCCAGCAGGCCCAGCAGTTCCTGGAGGAGACCGGGCGGCCTGCGATGGAAGCGGTGCGCGAGGAACTGATGAAGCAGGGCGTCGAGGTCGACATCAGCACCGGCACGCAGAACGGCGACGACTACCTGTCGCTCTACGTCGATCTCGGCAGCGAGCAGAACTTCGCCTACCAGATCTGGACGCATCCGTTCTCGACGCCGTCCTTTGCCATGCGAACACCGCGCAGCAGCAGTCGCTACTATCGTCTGGAGGTGTACCTGCTGGAGGGTAGCCAGGGCTACGACCTGATGGGTTATAGCCGCGAGCAGGTCATCGATGACATTCTCGACCAGTACGAGCGCCATCTGCAGTTCCTGCACCTCAATCGCGAAGAGCCGGGCAGCATCAACATGCCCGACAGTCCGGAACAGCCGCCAGGCTGAGATCGCTTGGCGTTCCGCTGACCACGACCCCGGCCACCTGGCCGGGGTCATTCTTGTTCGGCTCCGCCTCGACGCCGGCGTCGTTCGCGGCAGGCGTGTTCTGGCTGCGGGAGAGCCACTCCACGATGGCGGTAGCGGTCGTCCTGCCGGGGTCGGTGATTCCCTGGGTGCCGAACAGGCGGTTGAACTCGAACAGGAAGGGGTGATCCCCGACCATGGCGACGTCGAATCCCCCGTGATCGACGCCCAGCCGTGCGGCCACGCGCTGCACCAGTGCCAGCGCGGATGGGGGAATGTCCTCATGGTCGATCGTGCCGCCCTGGGCCACGTTGGCGCGATAACCCCCCGGCGGCGTCACACGCCAGTAGCTGGCGAGGATCCGGTCGCCGATCAACACGATGCGCAGGTCCCGGTCGATGGGAAGACGCGTCTGGGCGTACAGCACCTCCTGGGATGCGGCCAGCGCCTCGAGTTCGCGTCGCCTCTCGAGCAGGTGCACGCCATTGCCGCGGGCGCTGCGGATCTCCTTGACGATCATCGGGTAGCCGATTTCCGCCTCGAGGGTATCGATACCGTGGCAGGTGCTGGCCTGAATCGCGGTTCGCGGGATGTTGTCCGGGCAGATGGCCTGGAAGGCGCGCGTCTGCTCGACCTTGTCGTGGCCCAGGTAGTAGGTGGCCGGCGAGGGGAAGATGCGCTTGTGCATCGCGTGCAGCAGCGTGTTGACCTGCCAGTAGCTGGGGAACAGGAGCCAGTCGGCGGCCTGGATCTCGTCGAGATGATCGTACATGCGCTCGGGTTTGATGTAGCGCACGCCGGGAATGTGCAGGGTGCGGGAAACGTCGAAGGAGATCAGACGCATCGGATACCTCTTGAGATACCAGCACGCTGGCGCGATGGAGGAAAAAAGCGCGCTATCATCGGGCCGTTTCGGCGGTTTGGCAAGTTCTTCGAGGCCTCAATGGGCGGGCTTCTGATATCGCGCGAGGGACTTCGCCCGTGACGCCGCCAAGCGCGACGAAAGCGACGTGCTACGCTCAATTTTGTCGATAACAAAAAAGCGAGGACGGGATGTGGGCGCTTTCACCTGGTGGGATACCGCTGTTCTGATCGTCTACGTGGTGGGGATTGCCTGGGTGGGAGCCCGCTTTGGCAAGGATCAGGAGAGCACGCAGGATTACTTTCTCGGCGGTCGCAAGATTCCCGGCTGGGCCATCGGCCTGTCGGTGATGGCGACCCAGGCCAGCGCGATCACGTTCATCGGCGCGCCCGGCTGGGGTTTCGAGGGTGGTCTGGAGCGCCTGGCCACCTTCATCAACGTGCCGCTGGCGATGGCGGTGCTGATCGTCGTGCTGGTGCCGATCTTCCATCGTGCCGGCATCTACAGCATCTACGAGCTGCTCGAGCGTCGCTTCGGGGCGTTGACCCGATCGCTGGCGGCGCTGCTGTTTCTGGTCGCGCGCGGCCTCGCCACCGGCGTGGTGCTCTACGCCCCGGCGCTGGTGCTCTCGGTCGTCACCGGCTGGAGCGTCGATCTGACCATCGTGCTGATGGCGGTGATCGCGGTGAGCTATACCGTGCTCGGCGGCATCAGCGCGGTGATCTGGACCGACGTGATCCAGATGTTCGTGCTGTGGCTGGGCGCGATCCTGAGCATGGTACTGATGGTCTCGAGCCTGCCCGGTGGCTGGAGCGACGTGTTCGCCTACGGTGCCGCCAACGGCATGTTCGATACCATCGACCTGTCGCTCGATCCCACCGTGACCTACTCGCTATGGGCGGGGCTGATCGGTGGCGTGGTCATGCACGTCGCCTACTTCGGGACCGACCAGAGCCAGATCCAGCGGGTGCTGACCAGCCCCTCGATCGCCGAGGGGCAGCGCTCGCTGCTGATCGGCGGCTATCTGCTGGTGCCGCAGATGCTGCTCTTTCTGTTCATCGGCGTGATGCTCGCCGCCTACTACCAGCAGCACGGTCTCACCGCGCCGGACAACCTGAACGAACTGTTCCCGCGCTACGTGGTCAACGCCTTTCCCGTCGGGGTGACCGGGCTGGTGATCGCCGGGGTCTTCGCGGCCGCCATGTCGAGCCTGGATTCCGCGCTCAACTCGCTCTCCGCGGTGACGGTGCGCGACTTCTACGCCCGCTACGTCAGGCCCGACGCCGACGAGGAGCACTACCTCAAGGCGTCGCGCTGGGCGACCATCTTCTGGGGGCTCTACGCCACCGCGTTCGCATTCTTCGCCGGTAATCTCGGCCCGGTCATCGAAGCCGTCAACCGCATCGGTTCCTGGTTCTACGGCGCGCTGCTGGGAACCTTCCTGCTGGCCGTGCTCAGCCATCGCAGCAACGGCAGAGGGGCGGTCAGCGGCATCATCGTCGGCATGGCGGCGGTGTGGGCCGTCTCGCAGACCGATGTCTCCTGGCTCTACCAGAACTTCGTGGGGCTGATCGTCTCGGTCGTCGTCGGCTATGCCGTGAGCTTGACCGCGCCGGCACCGTCGGCCGCGCAGCTCTCGGACGTGGTGATCGACGAGACCGCGCCCGACATGCAGGCGATCCTCAAGGGGCGCAGCGCCGGTGCCGCCGAGATCGGTCGCGATGCGCGCCTGACGCGGCGACGCTGTCTCGGCCTGATCCTCTGGTTCTTCGTGTCGCTGGCCGCACTGGGGCTGCTGCAGGCCTGGGCCAATGGCTGATCGCGAAGACCCGCGGCGGACGAGGCCGGAGGTGGCCACGACGGCGCCGGCGTCGAGACTGCCTCGGCGACTGGGAGCCGCCGCCGCCGAGCCCAGGCTGCGGCGTTACGGTGCCGAGCGGTTCGAGCCGGCGTGGCTGTCGCTGTGGGCACTGGGGATCGGCCGTGAGACGGGAGAAGCGCTGGCCTGGCTGCTGGCGGCCGACAATCTGCCGAGAGCCATGTTGATGGCGGGGGCGTTGCCCCCCCATCCGGCGGAAAGCGACGGCGCGCTGGTCCTGGAGGGCGGTGGACCGCCGACGCTCTCTCAGTTCGAGCGCTGGTGGCTGTGGGAGCGACTGGCCCGGCCGCGGCGCTGGGCGCTGCGGGTCATGCCGGCGACGTTGCGCCCGGTCGAATTTCCACTGTGGCTGGGATATGCGCCAGGGCGGTCGGGCCGCCATGCCAGGCTGATCGTTCTCAGCGGCCTCTCCGGCGAGGCGCTGGGTGCCCTCAAGCCGGCGGTGCTGGCCGGGCTTCGCGACCGGGCGCGCGTCGAGGCCGACAGCGGTCGGCCATCGACGCCGGATGACGATCGCGTTCCCGGCTAGCGGGCGTCGCCGCTGCGCTCCATGGCGACCAGCTGCTCCCGGTTGGGCAGGCCCTCCATGTCGCCGATCACCTGGACCTGGCGGGCGCCGATCAGGTTGCCGCGATGCAGCGCCGCGTGCCAGTCCAGCCCGTCCAGGTACGCGCTGACGATGCCCACCGCGAAACCGTCGCCGGCGCCGACGGTATCGACGACCTGCGCGACGGGCGAGCCGTCGACGGTGCCTTCGCTGTCGGCGGTGCGGAAATAGCTGCCTTCCGGCCCGAGCTTGATCACCACCGCCCTGGCGCCCCGGTCGAGGTAGTCGCCGGCGATGTCGTAGGCCGTCTCGCGGCCGGTCAGCAAGCGGCCCTCGCCGAGGCCCGGCATCACGATGTCGGCCTCCGCGGCCAGTGCGTTGAGGGTCTCGATCATGATCGCTTCGCTGGACCACAGGCTGGGACGCAGGTTGGGGTCGAACGAGACCGACAGCCCGGCGCGGCGAGCCTGGCGCAGCAGGTGGAAGGAGAGTTCGCGCGCCGAATCGGAGATGGCGGGCGGGATACCGGTGGCGTGGAGATGGCGGGCCTGCTCCAGCTCGACATCACTGGCGTCGGCGACGCTCAGGTGGCTGGCCGCGCTGCCCCGGCGGACGTACTCGACGTGGGGATCGGCGCCGTCGACGGCACGCTCCTTGAAGATCAGTCCGGTGGCGTTCGCTGCGTCGTGCCGGACATGGCGGCAGTCGAGGCCTTCGGCCTCCAGCGCTCGCTGCAGGAAGGTGCCGTTGTGATCCGCGCCGACCCGACTTAGCCAGCGAACGTCGAAGCCCAGCCTCGACAGTCCGATCGCGACATTGGTATCGGCACCGGCGGTGCGGCGATGGAATCTCGTCACCTGATCCAGCGGCCCTTGATCGTCGGCGATGAACAGCGCCATCGCCTCGCCAAACGTCAGGACATCGTAATCGGTGCGGGTATCGGAACGGGGCATGGCGTCTCCTCGTGGGTGCAAGCACGCTTTGTCGAAAACGTGACGTGAAAGGATAGTGGGGCAGTCGCATCCGGGGAGCCGCTGCGAAACGTCGCCCCGGAGATGTCACTGGGGCGGTGGCTTGTTCTCGACGCGCTGGTAGCGCCCGTTCAGGATCTCCACCAGATGCTGGCGCTGGGCGTCGTCGATCGCTTCGCCCTGGGCAGTGCCCAACTGGGTGGCGAGATCGGCGCCATCGACCACCCGGACGTCGCGGCTGTCGCCGAGATGCTCGGTTTCGTCATCGATCTCCCAGCCGGGCAGCACCAGTATGCCGCTCACCGGCACGCTCAACTTGGCGTGACGCGCCAGCCACTGACGTAGCCAGACCGTCGAAAGCCTGACCTTGCGCAGGACCTGGCGCTCGTTCCAGCCGCGAAAGCGCAGCCGCTCGCTCTCCACCGAGACGGTGTTGATGGGGCGGCCCTCGAGATCGAGCGGAAATTCGCGGGCCACGGTCTGGATCACGAACACGCCCTGCGGCGTCACCAGCACGTTGTCGATGGTGTAGGAGTCGGCGGGGAAGTCGTGGAACACGAAGTAGGGCTTGGCCAGCGGACGAATCAGGTGGTCAAGGGCCTGTCCCACCGCCAGTTCACAGGCGAGGCTGCGCGTCAGGCGGCGCACTCGCTGCACGTCGCGCAGGATCAAAAAGCAGAACAGCATCGCCAGCAAGGTACTGACCACGCCGTACAGCGACCACTCCAGCCAGCTCTGCTCCTCGGCGAACAGCATCCGGCCCATGCCGTAGACCAGTGGCATCAGGGTGAGCGTCGGCGCCAGCGTGGCATCGAGGAAGAACACCATGCGCGCCTTTTCCAGCCGGTCCCGGTGCGCCTGGGCGATTTCGCGGATCGGCTTGCCGTCGTGCGGGGAGCGGAGGCCGACGGTCTGCACGTCGCGCAGGGTGATCGCCACCAGCGCGGCGGCGCCCAGCGGGGCGAGAAAGATCAGCGGCAGCACGTACTCCAACCAGGCCATGAGCGGTTGTCCTTGCAGTGGCGTGGGCGGGAAGAGGCTCCATTCTAGCCGAGGTCGAGCGTCGTCTGCGATCTTGGCGCGCCGTCGATGCAGATCCGGTTGCGTCCGGCATGCTTGGCCGCGTAGAGCGCCTGATCCGCCAGCAGCAGCCACTGCTCGTGATTCGTCATCAGCGGGCTCTTGGCGGCCAGGCCTACACTGCAGGTGGGCATTCTGGAGAGCGGCGGCGGCGGCGGGTAGCGCCCCAGCCGTTGCTGGAACCGCTGGATCGCGGCGGTGGCCTGATCCAGCGTGGTCGACGGCATCAACAGGCCGAACTCTTCGCCGCCATAACGTCCCAGCAGCACGTCGTCGCCAAACGACTGGCGGAGCAGCGCAGCCAACGTGCGCAACGTCTGGTCGCCGACACCGTGGCCATGCTCGTCGTTGATGCGCTTGAAATGGTCGAGGTCGAGCAGCGCGATCGTGGCGGGCGAATCGGTCGGCAGGTTGGCGGCGACCTGATCCTCCCAGAATCGGCGGTTGAACAGTCCGGTCAATCCATCGGAGCGGCTCAACTCCATCAGTGTCGTCTTCTGGCGGCTGAGCTGGCGGGCCTGGAGATAGGTGATGTAGCCGATCGCAAGCGGGTAGACGATGATCATCGGCAGGCTGCAGAGCAGCACGGCCACCGACGGTACGACGCCTGGAAAGCCCGGGGTGATCAACCACATGCCGATCAGCGCGCCTGCCGCCAGCAGGCCGAAACCCCGCAGCACCATGCGTATCCCGCCGACCGCGATGTTATCGAGACTGATCATCGTCGATACGACGACGGTGGGAAGCAGGTTGAAATGCATGGCTGCCGTCCAGAAGCCGCCCAGCAGACTGTCGATGCCGAGGTTCTGACGTTCGGCCCGATAGGGTGAGGCGTGGTGCCTCGCTCGCCAGTAAGCGAGATGGGACCAGAGCAGGATCTGCAGTGCCCACAGCGTCCAGACCCAGGGCGGCGTCGGCAGTTCGTGGAGCGCGCTGCCGATGCACAGTCCGCCGATCAGGAGCCCAAGGGTCCGTGGCGCGTAGATGCGTTTAGCGAGACGAATGCCCCTGAGACGCTTGTCGACCACGGGATCCAGAGGCGTATCGGGCATGTCGGCAGCCATCCGGCGTCGAAGACGCCTATATTGTGTCAACGAATCGTATCTTTCATATCTAACATCGATCGTCGGAAAATAGCATGTCCAAAGAGTCAATTCCGGATCTCGCGGCGCTGGTCGATTTCGTCGAGCGCCACCCGCGACTGTTCGTGCTGACTGGCGCCGGCGTCAGCACCGACTGCGGCATTCCCGACTATCGCGATGCGCGGGGCGACTGGAAGCGGCCGCCGCCGGTCAGTCATCAGGCTTTCATGGGGAGTCACGGGGTTCGGCAGCGCTACTGGGCGCGTAGCCTGGTCGGATTTCGTGCCCTGGCCAACGCGCATCCCGGCCAGGCGCACCGGGCGTTGGCGGCGCTGGAACGGCAGTCGCGCATCACCGCGCTGGTGACCCAGAACGTCGACGGCCTGCATCAGCGTGCGGGTGCCCGTCGCGTCATCGATCTGCATGGGCAGGCCGACGTGGTGAAGTGCCTGCGCTGCGACGCGACGATGATGCGCCATGCGCTCCACGACGAGCTCTCCCGCCTCAATCCACAATGGCTGGCGTTGACCGCGGAGGTCGGGCCGGACGGCGATGCCGATCTCGATGGCTACGATTTTTCGACCTTCGTGGTGCCGAACTGTCATCGCTGTCATGTCGGCATTCTCAAGCCGGACGTGGTGTTCTTCGGCGACAACGTCCCCAGGGCCCGCGTCGAACGGGCCTTCGATGCCCTCGAGGCGGCTTCGGGGGTGCTGGTGATCGGGTCGTCGCTGATGGTCTATTCCGGGTTTCGCTTTGCCCGTCGGGCGGCCAGGGACGGCAAGTCGCTCGCCTGCGTCAATCTCGGCACCACGCGGGCCGATGAGCTGTTCGCGCTCAAGATCGCGGCGCCGATCGGGCCGACGCTGACGGCGCTGGTCGACGAGCTGGAACGGCGGCGACGCGGCAACGCCCCGGAACGCAAGAACCCGGCCGAGGCCGGGTTCTGATGTCGCCAGTGGTACCGGGCGTTCACTGGCGCGTCGGCGGTGCCATGAACTCCGGGCCGACCGGGTCCTTCACCTGCTTCGACAGAATCGCGTCGATATCCGCCATGTCCTCGTCGCTCAGACGCCAGCCGGTGATGTCGCCCAGCGGGTCGACCTGTTCCGGCTTGCGGGCGCCCCACAGCGCGACGATGTTGGGCGAACGATCCAGGATCCAGCGCACCGCCAGTGCCAGCACGCTCTTGTCGTGGCGGGTGCGGGCCAGTTCGGTCAGCGCGTCGACGGCGGCCAGATACTGGGCGAAGCGCGGCGGCAGGAACTTGGGATCCTTGTTGCGCAGATCGTCGCCGCTGAAGGTGTAGTCCGGGTGCATCTTGCCGGTGAGCAGCCCACGACAGAGCGCGCCGTAGGTGAGCAGGGTCAGGTCGTTGTCCTCGGCGTAAGGCAGGATCTCGCCTTCGATATCGCGCTCGAACAGGTTGTAGGGCGGCTGCAGCGTGTGCAGTGGCGCCGACCGGCGAAAGATGTCGCACTGCTCGGGGGAGAAGTTGCTCACGCCGATCGCCCGAATCTTGCCTTCGCGGTGGAAGCGCGCCATCGCCGTGGCGGTCTCCTCGAGCTCGACCAGGGGATCCGGCCAGTGAATCTGATAGAGATCGATATGATCGGTCTTCAGTCGCCGCAGCGAGTCGTCGAGCTCCTTCTCCAGGCGCTTGGCGGTGGCATTGCGGGCCAGGCTGTTGTCGTCGTACCACTCGAGGCCGGCCTTGGTCGCCAGTACCAGCTTGTCGCGCTGGTCGGACTGGGCAACCGCCTTGCCGACGACTTCCTCCGAGTGGCCGAAGCCATAGGCCGGGGCGGTATCGATCAGGTTGACGCCCCGGTCGATGGCGGCGTGGATGGTGCGAATCGCGTTGGGGTCGTCGGTGCCGCCCCACATGCGTCCGCCCATGGCCCAGGTACCGAGGCCGATACGCGAGGTGACGATATCCGTACCCGGTAATGTCAGTGTTTCCATCCTGCCCTCCTTGGTGATGAATCGAAGATTTACAGGGTGAGGTGCCAGCCCGTCCACCACAAGCCGTACCTTCGGCGGGTGGTTTCTTCAGCGAGTCGGTGCCGCGCCGGTGGTCGTGACCGGGATGTCGGGTTCGGCGGCGTCACCGGCGCCGAAAACCGATACCGGATCGGGATTCAGATAGAGGATACGGTCGTCGTCGCGAATCTGCGCGCTGAGGCGATAGAGATCGTCGCGATCGATCGCTTCGGCGGCATACTGCAGCGTGACCGGAATCGGCAGCCGCCCCAGCTGTTCGTAGCGGCTGCTGGCCAGTACGTCGCCGGTGGAAATGTCCTTGAGCTGGACCTCGAGCACCGCGGATTCGGGCAACGTGACCGGCT
>NZ_CALFQK010000172.1:0-58871 GCF_937921195.1 uncultured Salinicola sp. | reverse complement strand
GCTTCTCGGTGGTGACCACGCTGGCCCGTACCGCGATCATCGCGGAGCATCTGCTCGACCAGTATGGATTCCGCCATCACTGCCGGCGCGTCCGTGCCACCGACCTGCCGGTGCTGGAGCTGGAGAACCCGGCGGGCAACGCCTACCAGGCGCTGCTGGAAGAGTGCCAGCGAGCCAGGGAAGAGGACGGCATCGGCGCCATCGTGCTCGGCTGCGGCGGCATGGCGGACCTCACCGAGCGCCTCACCCATGACCTGCAGATGCCGGTGATCGAAGGCGTCAGCGCCGCGGTGAAACTGGCGGAGTCGCTGGTCTCGCTGGGCCTGGGCACCAGCAAGCACGGCGATCTCGCCTTTCCGCGGCCCAAGCCGTTCAGCGGGCGCTTCGCCGACTGGGGCGTGTAGTCGAATCCGCTCAGCGCATCAGCCAAAGATCTGCCGCAGATCCGGCGCTTCGTCGGTGCTTTCCTCGATCGACAGCGACGCCTCGATCGCCTTCAAGTGGCGCTGCATGAAGGCGACGGCGCGCTCCTCCCTGCCGGCTTCCAGCAGCGTCACCAGCTCGTCGTGGTCGTGGGATTCGCAGCCCAGATGCCCGGAGGCGCCGTAGACGGCCAGGATCAGCGACGAGCGCGAGCAGAGCCGTTCGACGAATTCCGCCAGCGGCGTATTGCCGGAGAGCTCGGCCAGGCGCTGGTGGAACTGGGCGGAGAGCTGGATCGCCCGACTCTGCTCGCCGGCGCGCAGGGCCTGGCGCTCGCTCGTCGCCAGCTCGCGCAGGACCCTGGCATCCGCCGGTTTCAGCCGCCGTGCGACCCACGGCATCAACTGGCACTCGACCAGTTGGCGCGCGGCAAAGACATCCCGCGCTTCCTCGATGGTCGGCCGGCTGACGCTGGCGCCACGCCGAGGGGTCAGCGTGACCAAGTACTCGAGCGCCAGGCGCTGCAGAATCTTGCGGATGCCGGTACGGCTGACGCCGAACACCTCCGCCAGCGCATCCTCGCGCAGGCGTGCCCCCGGCTTGAGCCGGTGCTCGACGATCGCCTCGCGAATCTGCTGATAGATCGTTTCATGGCGCTCGGCGCCGTCCCCCGCCTTGCCCGCCCCGCGGTTGCGTTTCGCCTCGGCAGACCCGCTCGCTGCGTTCGCGCTTTTTGCCATTGTCGTTCGCCCCACCCAGCGCCGGTCGCATCGATGATCCACTCCGTCATCGATTGTATACGGCCCGCCGCCAGATGACAGCCGCCCGGCGCAGGGGCTCAACCCGAGACCAGCCGTCTGGCGCTGGCGTTGTGCCTCGCCACCATGGCATCGAGGTCGTGGCCCAGCAGCTGGCCGCTTTCGACACGACGTACACCGTTGACGATCGACAACTCGACCTGCGGCGGCTGGCAGAACACCAGCGATGCCAGCGGGTCGTGCAGCGCGCCACCGGCCAGGGCCAGCGAGTCCAGCCGGAAGCCGATGATATCGGCGGCCTTGCCCACCGCGAGCTGGCCGATATCGTCCCGGCCCAGCACCGCGGCGCCGCCACGGGTGGCGAACCACAGCATCCGGCGCGCGGTGAATTCGTCCATGTCGCCCTGGAGCCGGCCCAGCAGCATCGCCTGGCGCGCCTCCGCCAGCAGGTGCGAGCCATCGTTGGAGGCGCTGCCATCGACGCCGAGGCCGACCCGCATGCCGGCCTGGTGCATGGCCATCACCGGCGCAATACCGGAACCGAGACGCATGTTGGAACTGGGACAGTGCGCCGCGCCGCAGCAGTGGCCGCCGAGGCGCGCGATCTCGTCGGCATGCGGGTGCACCATGTGGGCGAACCAGACATCGCTGCCGACCCAGCCGACCTGCTCGGCATACTCCACCGGCGTGCAGCCGAAGCGCTCGCGACAGTAGGCTTCCTCGTCGCGGGTTTCGGCCAGGTGGGTATGCAGATGCACCCCGTAGTGACGGGCCAGCTCGGCGCTTGCGACCATCAATTCGCGGGAAACCGAGAACGGCGAGCAGGGCGCCACCACGATACGGGTCATCGCCCGCTCGGCGGCGTCGTGATAGCGCTCGATGGCGCGCTGGGTATCGTCGAGGATTGCCTGTTCGGTTTCGACCACGCTGTCCGGCGGCAGCCCACCCTGGGACTCACCCACCGACATCGAGCCCCGCGAGGCATGGAAGCGCAGGCCGAGCTCGGAGACCGCCGCGATCTGGTCGTCGATACGTGCGCCGTTGGGCCACAGGTAGGTGTGATCCGCCGCCGTGGTGCAGCCGGAGAGCAGCAGCTCCGCCGCGGCGATCTGGCTGCTGGCGTGGAGCGATTCCGGGTCGAGTCGCGCCCAGATCGGATAGTGGGTCAACAGCCAGTCGAACAGCTCGGCGTTCTGCCCCGCCGGCAGGTTGCGCGTCAGGGTCTGGTAGAAGTGATGGTGCGTGTTGACCAGCCCCGGCAGCAGCACCTGGCCGCTGGCATCGATGACCCTGTCGGCCGGCGCCTCGAGCTCGGCCGCGACCTCCTGCGCCGAGCCGATGGCGACGATGCGGTCGCCGCTGACGAGAATGCTGGCATCGCGCAGCTCGCGCGCGTCGTCGTCGAAGGTCGCGATCAGCTCGGCATTGCGGATCAGGGTCGTGGTCATCAGCTACCCCGGTACGTCGAATAACCGTAGGGAGAGAGCAGCAGCGGCACATGATAGTGCTCGTTCGGCGCGTCGACCGTGAACTGCAGTGGGATCCGGTCGAGAAAATGCCCGGCGGCCGACTGGCCGGCAGGTAAGCCGGATGTGTGGCCGGCCCGTAAATAGTCGCCGGCGTGGAAAAGGAGTTCGTAGACCCCGGCGGTGAAGTCGTCGCCTTCCAGCAGCGGCGCCTCGCAGCGGCCATCGGCGTTGGTGGCCACATCGGCCAGGCGCAGGCGAGTCCCGCCCTCCAGCCGATAGAGTTCGATGCGCAGGTCGCCGGCAGGGCGACCGCGCGCCGTGTCCAGCACGTGGGTGGTCAGATAGCCTTTGGCTGTATCGCTCATGGTGGCCTCGGTCGGATGCGGGATCGCCCGAAATCGGTGGATTGCCGGGCGTACGAAGCGTTAGCCTCATTCAAGTTGGTTTGTATACAAAGGTCAATCGGAGGCCTCATGACAACGGTACTTCTCACGCCCAGGCCCAGCCAACTGGCGCGCGACGCATTCATCGATCGCTATGGCGATATCTACGAGCACTCGCCCTGGATCGCGGCGCAGGCCTGGGAGCAGGGTCTCGACGCAGCCCAGGACACGCCCGCCGGACTGGCCGAACGGCTGCGTAAGCAGGTCGACGCGGCCTCGGCCGAGGCACAGCTGGTACTGATCCGGGCCCATCCCGACCTGGCTGGCAAGGCAGCGATCGGCGGCGAGCTGACCGACGACTCCCGCTCGGAACAGGCCGGCGCCGGACTGGACCAGTGCACCCCGGAGGAGTTCGCGCGTTTCGAGCGGCTCAACCAGGCCTATCGCGATCGGTTCGACTTCCCGTTCGTCATCGCCGTGCGCGGGCTCGACCGCCACGCGATTCTGGCAGCTTTCGAGACTCGCCTTAACCATACCCGGGAACAGGAGCGCCGGACCGCCATCGAGCAGATCCACCGGATTGCGCGACTGCGGCTGGAACAGCGCGCGACCGAAAGTCGTAGCCGATAGCGCGCAGACACCACGGGATCGAGCGGTTATCCTGAGCGCCTGATATGGGCGGACACGAGAGCGGCGACGGGTGACGGACGAAGAGCGGCATCGGGCGACCGAACAGCAGCGGCATCGGGCGACTGAACAGCAGCGGCATCGGGCGACCGAACAGCAGCACAATCGGGCAGCGGAATCCAAACGCAGGGCCGTCGGCCGGCCCGCGGGCGGCGCCAAGAGCAGCGGCGGGCACAGTCAGTCGCTGGTGCGGGGCCTGAACATCCTCGAGATGCTGGCGGCGACTCCGGACGGGCTGGCCCTGTCCGACGTCGCCGAGGACGTCGGACTGGCCCCCTCGACCACGCATCGCCTGCTGCAGGCCCTGTTCCAGCAGGGCTTCATCACCCAGGACGTCGAGAGCGGACTGTGGAAGATCGACGTCAAGACCTTCCGCATCGGCAACAGCTTTCTCGAAGCGAGGGATTTCGTCGCCACCGCCCGCCCCTTCCTGCGCCGGCTCACCGCCAGCAGTGGTGAAACCGCCAACCTCGGCATCCGCGACGACGGCATGGTGGTCTACCTGGCCCAGAGCGAATCGAAACAGATGATGCGCATGATCACCCGGCTCGGCTCGCGGGCGCCGCTGCACGCTTCCGGTGTCGGCAAGGCGCTGCTGGCGTGGATGCCGCCCCAGGAGTTCGAGCAGATCGTCGCCGGCCGCGTGCTGGAGGGCGAAACGCCCAATACGCTGACCGACGTCGGTACGCTACGCGACCAACTGGTCGAGATCCGTCGACAGGGCTACGCCGTCGATCGCGAAGAGCATGCCATCGGCCTCAACTGCGTCGCGGCCACCCTGCATGACGAGAGCGGCCTGCCGCTGGCGGCGATCTCGGTCTCCGGCCCGGTGGCCCGGATCGACGATTCCCGCCTGCCCGAACTCGCCGCCCTGGTCGCGGAGACCGCCCGCGAGATCACCGCCAAGATCGGCGGCAAGACCCCCACCGAACCGCCAGCGTAGGCGTTGGGCCCGAAACGCCCCAGCGCAGGCATGTTTCGTTTGGAAACGCTGAATAAATTGTCGAGCAGGATGAAGCGCAAGGCGCACGGAGCGCAGCAACCGGAGCATATTGGGGTATATGTGAGGATTCGACCGGGCTGGCGCTCCAGCACCGCGCAACGAAGCCGATTCGCCTGCGCAGACATTTATGCAGTGTTTCCTCAAGTATTCAGGATCACCCCGCCATTCAGATGGATAGTCTGTCCGGTCATGTAGGAAGACTCCTTGCTGGCCAAATAGACGTAGGCCGGCCCCATCTCGCTGGGCTGCCCGGCGCGCTTCATCGGCACCTGCCCACCGAAGCCCTCGACCTTGTCGTCGTCGAAGCTGGCCGGGATCAGCGGCGTCCACACTGGCCCCGGCGCTACCGCGTTGACGCGGATCTCGCGATCCACCAGCGATTGCGCCAGCGAGCGCACGAATCCCTGGATCGCGCCCTTGGTCGCTGAGTAATCGATCAGGGTGTCGTTGCCCTTGAAGGCGTTGACGGACGACGTGGCAATGATGGTATCGCCAGCGCTCAGATGCGGCACCGCCTCGCGCACCAGGTAGAAGTGGCTGAAGATATTGGTGGCGAAGGTGCGCTGCAGCTGCTCGTCGGTGATCTCGGTCACATCGTCCCAGTCGTGCTGCTCGGCGGCATTGTTGACCAGGATATTGAGGCCGCCCAGCTCCCGCCGCGTGCGCTCGACCACGTCGCGACAGAATGCGGAATCGGCGACGTCGCCCCTGAGCAACAGGCAGCGCCGGCCCTCGGCTTCGATCAGCGCCTGGGTGTCTTCGGCGTCACGATCCTCGTCGAGGTAGACCACGGCGCAATCGGCGCCCTCGCGGGCGTAGTGGACGGCGACGGCGCGACCGATGCCGCTGTCACCGCCGGTGATGATCGCCACCTTGCCCTCGAGCTTGTCGGTACCGCGATAGTCGTCGCGAATGAACTCCGGCTCGGGGCGCATGTCGTGCTCGTCACCCGGCTGATGGGTCTGATGCTGTGGTGGAAAATGCGATTCTGACATTCCGGCTCCCTCCTGAACGAATCGAATGAATCTGTCCGGCCGTCGCGGCATCCTCCCATGAATCACCGCGACGCCTCCCCAGCATAGAGAGCCTGGCGGGATTCTTCCAAACCTCGGTATCAATCATTAACCCAGGTTAAAAACGGCTCCCGCCGCCATCGCCACCCATCCGCCTTGTCGCCCCTTGCGGCGGACCCGCGGCATCGCGCCTTTCCGGGCGTGAAGCGAGCCGCCAGCGGCGCTACACTATCGCCGCCGCATGCGCTGTCACACTTGCCCGCCAAAGAGGTTTCCCGATGCCTTCGCACCTGCTCTCCGTCGATTCGCTCTCCCGCGATGCCGTCGACCACCTGATCCGCATCGCCGAGCGCATGGAGCCGATCGCCCAGCGCCGCAAGGTGACCCGCGTGCTCGAAGGCGCGGTGCTCGGCAACCTGTTCTTCGAGGCCAGCACCCGAACCCGGATCAGCTTCAACGCCGCCTTCTGCCGCCTCGGCGGCAGTGTCTGCGACACCACCGGCTTCACCTTCTCGTCGATGGCGAAGGGCGAATCGCTCTACGACACCAGCCGGGTGATGGGCGGTTACGTCGACGCCATCGTCATGCGCCACCCGGAGCAGGGCTCGGTGGCGGAGTTCGCCGAGGCGACCCAGGTGCCGGTGATCAACGGCGGTGACGGCCCGGGCGAGCACCCGAGCCAGGCGCTGCTGGACGTCTACACCATCACCAAGGAGTTCGCGCGGCTGGGCAAGCCGCTGGCGGGGGCGCATCTGCTGCTGACCGGGGATCTCAAGTACGGACGCACGGTGCACTCGCTGATCAAGCTGCTGTCGCTCTACGATCCGCTGCGCATCACCCTGGTGTCGCCGCCGGGGCTGGAGATGCCCCAGCATCTGGTCGATCTGGTGGCCTCTCGCGGCCACCGCATCGAGACACGGCCCAACCTGGCCGAGTCGTTCGACGACGTCGACGTGATCTACGCCACCCGCATCCAGCGCGAGCGCTTCACCGCGGAGATGTCGGAGAGCTTCGCCGAGCTGACCTCGGATTTCGTCGTCGATCGCGGCTTCCTCGACCGCCGCTGCTCGCCGACCACCATCGTCATGCATCCGCTGCCCCGGGATAGCCGCCCCGGCGCCAACGACCTCAGCACCGATCTCAACGGCGATCCGCGCCTGGCGATCTTCCGCCAGACCGACAACGGCATTCCGATGCGCATGGCGATCTTTGCCCACCTGTTGCAGGTGGAGGATCAGGTGGAGAGGGGTCTACGCGACGTGGGCTGGTTCGTGCCGAACACCTACGGCATCGACGAGGAGAGTCTGAAAGCGGGCTCTTGACCCATCAAACTCCCGGAGCTCGATCACCCCTCGGTTTGACGGCGCTGCGACACGATCTCGCTCCTGCCGATCACGACACGGCAGCCGATGCCCTTCGTCGGCTGCCTGACTCAGGCCCGGCTGTCGATTATTCCACTACTCCACTGATATTTTTTGATGTCCCCCTCGCTGTCGGAGGGGGTCGGCCGGCGCCAGCATCAGTTGCAAGATCGCGAAAAATCAGGCATTAAAAGGCGAAAAATCGCGTTTCAGCACCGTTTTCGGGCGTCATAGAGCTCAGCAAAAAGAGGCTGCGCGTCCTGCCGAGACTTGTGTCTTCCGGCCAAGAAGAGTGTTATTAAATAGTTGACATCCACCACGGAGCTGGTGACACACTGAGCGGGTCACGTCACTCTTCGACATGGCAGAATCAACAATTACAAGCGCAGCGCGCAACCCAAGACGGACATCCTATGACAGTTTATTCGTCGTCGGCGACAACCTCCTCCTGGTATCGGGACTCCATCGCCGTCGAGCTGGAGCCAGCGCTTCCGCTGGAGGGCGATCATCGCACCGATGTCTGCGTGATCGGCGCAGGCGTCACCGGCTGTTCCACCGCACTGCACCTGGCCCAGCGGGGATATCGGGTCATCCTGCTCGAAGCACTGGACGTGGGTCATGGGGCCTCTGGACGTAGCGGCGGGCAGATACTGCCTGGCCTGGGCACCGACATACACACCGTCGAGAAGGCCTTGGGGCTATCGGCCGCCCGCGATATCTGGGAAATGAGCCGTGAAGCCGTCAGGCTGACTGCCCACCTCGTCGAGCATCACCAGATCCCCTGCGACCTGTCCTGGGGCTACCTTCACGCGGCGGTCAAACCTCGCCATGTCGTCGGGCTCAGGGAGTCGCAGGAGCGAATGGCCCGCGACTTCGACTATCACGGGCTCGAGTGGCGGGAAGGCGACGCACTGCGCGAACACGTCGTCACCGATGCCTACCCGGCGGCGCTCTGGGAGCGCGAAGCGGGCCACCTGCATCCGCTCAACTACACGCTCGGTCTGGCCCGGGCCGCTCAACGGGCCGGCGCGATCCTTCATCAGTTCAGCCCCGTGGTCGATATCCAGCACGGCCAGCAGGCCAACGTCGTCACCGAACGCGGCCGCGTCACTGCCGATCACGTCGTGATCGCCACCAACGCCTACGGGGACAGGCTGGTGCCCGAAATGAGCGGGCGCATCATGAAAGCGGCCAACTACATGATCGCCACCGCGCCCATGACCGAGCAGCAGGCCGCTCAGGTGCTCCCGAGAAACGACGCCTTGTCGGATGCCAACTTCGTACTCGACTACTATCGCCTGTCGAGAGACCGGCGCCTGATCTACGGCGGGGAGGGGAGTTACGACGGCCGCCCGCCGCAAGGTCTGGAGGCGCGCACCGACGCCAAGATACGGCGCCTGTTCCCGGTGTTGAAGGAGATCGATATCGAATATCGCTGGGGGGGAGACGTGGCCATCACGATGAATCGCGCGCCGGACTTCGGCCGGCTGGCGCCCAATGTCTTTTATGCCCAGGGCTACTCCGGCCACGGTATGGCGTTGGCGGGGCTGGCCGGCAAGCTGCTGGCCGAGACCATTGCCGGGCAAAGCGAGCGCTTCGACCTCTTTTCCGCCATGCCCCACCGGACATTTCCGGGGGGGCGGTGGCTACGGACTCCCCTGCTGGTACTGGCGACCCATTTCTACAAGCTGCGCGACCGGCTGTGACGAGCGTCGGGAACGACGAGGACTGCCCAATGACCGATTTGACGAACACCGTGGACACCGCCGATCGAGCGGAAGTGGCAGATACGGCGTCGAGAGACAGGCGCGGCGCGTCCTCGATCAGGATGCAGGGTTTACGCAAGCAATTCGGACGCGACGCCATCGCGCTGGCGGGCGTCGACCTGGACATCAAGGCCGGCGAGTTCTTCACCCTGCTGGGGCCGTCCGGGTGTGGCAAGACGACGCTGCTGCGCATCCTCGCCGGACTGGAAGAGGCCGACGACGGCCAGCTGACGATCGGCGGCAAGGACGTCATCGACATGCCGCCACACCGGCGCAGCGTCAACACGGTATTCCAGTCCTACGCGCTATTCCCGCACCTCTCCGTGCGCGACAACCTGGCGTTCGGCCTGCGCATGCGTGGCGAACCGGCCGCCGAGCGCAACCGCAAGGTGGCGGAGGTGGCCGAATTCATCAAGCTCGGCCCGCTGGTCGAGCGCCGCGTCGACCAGCTATCGGGAGGCCAGAAGCAGCGCATCGCCCTGGCCCGGGCGCTGGTCTGCGAGCCCGACGTGCTGCTGCTGGACGAACCGCTGTCAGCCCTGGATGCCGGCCTGCGGGGCCAGCTGCAGGTCGAGCTGCAACGCCTGCAGAAGCGCCTGGGCATGACCTTCGTGTTCGTCACCCACGACCAGGACGAGGCCATGGTGATGTCGGATCGCATCGCGGTGCTCGACAGCGGCATCATCCAGCAGGTGGGCACTCCCCGCGAAGTCTACGAGCATCCGGCCAACGCCTTCGTCGCCCGCTTCATGGGGCACGACAACCTGTTCGCCATCACCGCCAGCGAGGACAACTGGGTGGACACCGGGCTGGGACGCCTGCAGTTGGACCCCGCCGAGCAGCGCGACGCCCCCGACGGCTGGCTGCTGATCCGCCCCGAGACGCTGGAGCTGGGCGGCGACATTCCCGCGGACTACAACCGGCTCGAGGGCACGGTCGAAGAGCGGCTCTATCGCGGCAGCCGCATCGAATACCGCCTGACCGTCAATGATCATCCCCTGACGGCAGTGGCCGGCAACCTGGGCCAGCGCATGCACGATGTCGGCGACCGGGTGACGATCGGTCTCTGCCCGGAAGATCTGGTCCGCGTCGCGGCCTGAGGAGAAGCGACATGCTGCAGACACCCTCGCGACGCCATGCGGTGGTCAGCGAAACCCGCCACCTGCTGTTTACGGTGACCCCGGGCGCAGCCTGGATCATCGTGTTCCTGGTACTGCCGAGCATCTATCTGATGGCCGTGGCATTCATGACCAACGGCCCCTACGGGCTGCCGCAGTTGCCGCTGTCGCTGAATTCGTTCGAGCAACTGGCGGGCGTCGGCTTTCTGGGCTGGAGCCCGGGCAATCTCTACACCCTGCTGCGCTCGCTGTGGCAGACCGTCGTCGCCACCGGACTGGTGGTGCTGGTCGCCTACCCCATCGCCTATTACATCACCACCTGCCGGGCGCGGTGGCGTCCGATCATGTTGCTGCTGGTGGTAGTGCCGTCCTGGACCAATCAGGTGATTCGCACCTTCGGCTGGATGAACCTGCTGGCGCCGGGTACGCCGCTCTCCAACCTCGCCGAGATGATGGGCCTGATCTCGCCCAACATGGGGCTCTATCCCTCCAACTTCGCGGTGACACTGGGTCTCGTCTACAACTTCCTGCCGTTCATGGTGCTGCCGCTCTACGCCGCCTTCGAGAAGCTCGACACTGCCCAGGTCGAAGCGGCGCAGGATCTCTACGCCAAGCCGGTCCGGGCGTTCTGGCACGCCGTCTTCCCGCAGACACTGCCGGGCCTGCTCGCGGGCGTGGTGCTGGTGGCGATCCCCGCGTTCGGCATGTACGTGATTCCGGAGCTTCTCGGCGGCGGCAAGGCGATGATGCTCGGCAACCTGGTGGCGACCCAGTTCTCCGGCGGTTCGAACTGGCCGCTGGGCGCCGCCGGCGCGATCCTGATGCTGATCGCGACCTTCATCGGCCTGTTCGCGATGCGCCGCATCGGCAAGCGCCTCGGCGGCGGCGAGGAGGTGGTGATATGAGAAAGCGCACACTCAAGCGTAGCTCTTTGAGACGAGCCCTGACGGCGTTCTGGTGGCTGACGCTGATCTTCCTCTACCTGCCGCTGGCGGTGGTGGTACTGTTCTCGTTCAATGCCGCCAACAGCGCCGCTCGATTGACCGGGTTCTCGCTGCGCTGGTATCACCAGCTGCTGGGCAACGAGCAGATCATCGAGGCATTCGGTAACACGTTGATTCTGGCGATCTGTTCCTCCGTCATCGCGCTCGCCATCGGCTGCCTGATCGGCTACGGCATGTACCGGCATCGCCATCGCAAGCTCGGCTGGCTGATCGTGCTGATCTACCTGCCCATCGTGCTGCCGGACATCGTCTTCGGCATCTCCGAGATGGCGTTCTTCGTCCAGTTCCACCGCCTGACCGGACTGCTGCAGCCGGGGCTCGGGACCATGGTCATCGCCCACGTGACCTTCCAGATCCCGTTCGTCGCGCTGATCGTCTACTCGCGCTTCGTCGGGCTCGATCCGAGCCTGTTCGAAGCGGCCAAGGATCTCTATGCCACGCCGTTGAAGCGGGTCATTCACTTCATGCTGCCGACCCTCAAGCCGGCGCTGATCTCGGCGTTTTTCCTGTCGTTCACGCTGTCGGTGGACGATTTCGTGATCAGCTTCTTCACCGCCGGGCCGGAGAGTGCCACGCTGCCGATCTACATCTGGAGCGCGATCAAGAAAGGCGTTACACCAGAGATCAATGCCATTGCCACCTTGATGATCGGCGCGGTGGCCCTGGCCGCCATGATCAGTCTCGTATTCAATCGCCAACGCAAGGTCTGAGCGCCAGCCCCGCGTCGGGCCCGCTCGGAAAACTGTCAAGAAAAGCCGTCGAACAACAAGGAGAAGAACCGATGTCAAAGCCCGTCACCCGTGCCATCACCGCCGCTTTCTGCAGCCTGCTGCTGGTCAGCCAGGCCCAGGCCGCGGACGACAAGCTCTACCTGTTCAACTGGACCGAGTACATGGACCCGGGGATCATCACGGCGTTCGAGCAGAAGTACGACGTCGAGGTGGTGCAGAACTACTACAACTCGCTGCCGGAGATGTTCGCCAAGCTCAATGCCGGCGGGGCCTCCCAGTACGACATCATCGTGCCCTCGAACTACTACGTCCCGCGCCTGATCCAGACCGGCCTGGTACAGAAGCTCGATCGCTCGAAGCTGCCCAATTTCGCCAACGTGAAGGCGCAGTTCCAGGATCCGAGTTTCGATCCAGGCTCCACCTATTCGGCGCCGTATCAGTGGGGCACGACCGGCATCGTCTATAACACCGATACCTTCCCGGACGCGCCTCGCAGTTGGTCGCTGATGTTCGATCCCGAGGTCAACGCCGACTACCCCTTCGCGATCATGGGCGACGGCCAGGTCGCCATGGGCGCTGCCTGCGCGTCGCTGGGCAAAGCCTACGACTGCGACGACCTCGACAGCTGGCGCGACGCCGCCAAGCTGATGATCGAGACCAAGCATCGCGACAACTTTTCCGGCTTCTCCGACGGCACCCCGGCGCTGCAGCAGCTCGCGCGCGGCGTGACCCATGTCGGCATGTCCTATAACGGCGACTACCTGCTGTACAAGAGCGAGGATCCGGAGACCTTCGCGCACCTCGACTTCATGATCCCCAAGGAAGGCGCCGAGATGTGGGTCGACTCGATGATGATTCCGTCCCAGGCACCCCATCCGGATCTGGCCCACAAGTTCATCGACTTCATTCTCGACGCCAAGATCGGCGCCCAGCTCTCCAACTACAACTACTACGCCAGCCCCAACGCCGCCGCCGAACCCTATCTGGAAGAGGCACTGAGGCAACCGCCGGCCCAGCCCACCGACGAGGAGATGAAAGTGCTGCGTTTCACCCCGAGCCTCGAGGGCGAGAAGCTGCAGACCTTTCAGCAACTGTGGTCGGAAGTGCAGGCCCGGTAGAGGCGCCGTTTCCCGATCTCACTGCCCGGCACGGCCGCTGGCCACGTCCGGGCAACCCATCACCACACGGAACGCTCACATGGGTCACCGTCAGGAAACACCAGCGCTCAAAGACTGGTTCCATCAGCACGGCATCACCGAGGTCGAATGCCTGGTTACCGATCTCACCGGCATCCTCAAGGGCAAGATCATGCCCGCCAGCAAGTACCTCGATGGCGGGCTGCCAAGATTGCCGGACTCGATCTTCATCCAGACCGTCACCGGCGGTTATCCCGACGACGAGGACATCCGCTTCTGGAATCCCGCCGAGCGGGACATGGAGCTGGTGCCCGACCCCAACGCCGCCTTCCTGGTGCCCTGGGCCGAAGACCCCACCGCGCAGATCATTCACGACTGCTACTACCTCACCGGCGAGCCGGTCGATCTTTCGCCCCGCCACGTACTCAAGCGCGTTCTGGAACTCTACGAACAGCGCGGCTGGCGCCCGGTGGTCGCCCCCGAGGTCGAGTTCTACCTGGTCAAGACCAATACCGACTCAGACTACCCGCTGGAGCCGCCGATCGGTCGTACCGGACGCCAGGAGAGCAGCCGTCAGTCGTTCTCCATCGATGCGGTCAACGAGTTCGATCCGCTGTTCGAAGAGATGTACGACTACTGCGAGGCGATGCATCTCGACCTGGACACGCTGATCCATGAAGAGGGCGCCGGCCAGATGGAGGTCAACTTCCAGCACGGCAATCCGCTGGCGCTGGCCGATCAGGTGGTCATGTTCAAGCGTGTGCTGCGGGAAACCGCGCTGCGCCACGGCATGTACGCCACGTTCATGGCCAAGCCGATGGCCAACGAGCCGGGCAGCTCGATGCACATTCACCAGAGCCTGGTCGACGCCCAGGGCAACAACCTGTTCGCCGGTGAAGAGGGCCACACCAGCACCCTGTTCCACCATTTCATCGGTGGTCTTCAACGGTACCTGCCCGCAGCGATGCCGCTGCTGGCCCCCAACGTCAACTCCTACCGCCGGCTGATGCGCCACGAGGCAAGCGGTTCCGCGCCGGTCAACGTCGACTGGGGAATGGACAACCGCACCGTGGGTCTGCGCGTGCCGGTCTCCTCGCCCGCCGCCACCCGGGTCGAGAACCGCCTCGGCGGCGCCGACGCCAACCCCTACCTGGTACTGGCGGCCTCGCTGGCCTGCGGCTATCTCGGCATGGTCGGCCAGTTGGAACCGCGCCCGCCGATGGTCGGCTCGGCCTGGTCCAGTGGCAGCAAGCTGCCGGACGACATCAGCCCGGCCCTGGACCGGCTGCGGGAATGTCCCGAACTGGCCGACATCCTCGGGGAACGTTTCACCAACAGCTATCTCGCGGTCAAACGCGCCGAACACCGCGCCTACTTCCGCGTGATCAGTTCGTGGGAGCGCGAGCACCTGCTGCTGCGCGTATGAACACCGCCAGGCGAGAAGTGCGGTGGGAGAACCTAAGTCTCCAGGACACCAGGGGAATATCATGAAATACGCGAACTGGGTGATCGCGATCGCAGCCGGCATGATAGGCAGCGGCGCCATGGCCGACGATCAGGAAAAACAGTTGAACCTGTTCAACTGGACCGACTACATGGATCCCGGGATCATCGCCGACTTCGAGGCCGAAACCGGCATCGACGTGGTTCAGAACTACTACAACTCCAACGCCGAGATGCTGGCCAAGCTGAACGCCGGCGGCGACGCCCAGTACGATATCGTCATCCCCTCGGACTACTTCGTGCCGCGTCTCATCGGGGCGAAGCTGATCCAGCCACTCGTCCCGGAAGGTCAATCGCAGCAAGGCCAAGCGCTGCAGGGCATCGACAATATCATGTCGGATTTCCGCCACCCGGCCTACGACCCGGAGGACATCTACACCGTGCCGTATCAGTGGGGTGTGACCGGCATCGTCTACAATACCGACACCTTCCCCGACCCGGATCCTAGCTGGGGACTGCTGTACGATCCCGCCGTCAACGCCGACTACCCCTTTGCGCTGCTCAAGGGCGATGCCCAGTTCACCTTCTCGACCATCTGTGCCTATCTCGGCGAAGGGTTCGATTGCGTCGGCCAGGCCCCTTGGGTCGAGGCCGCCAAGCTGGTGGTCGCCACCCGTGAGCGAGACAATTTCGTCGGCTTCGTCGACGCCACCGCGACCATCGAACAGATCGCCAGCGGCGTGATCCACGCCGGCATTGCCTACAACGGCGACCTGGCCGGCAAGCAGAGCGAAGACCCGGAGCTCTACGGCAATATCGGCTTTTTCGTGCCCAGGGAAGGCTCGCAGCGCTGGGTGGACGTGATGGCCATCCCGGCCCGGGCACCGCATCCGGACAACGCACGCCGCTTCATCGAATATCTGCTGCGCCCCGACGTCGCGGCCCAGCTTTCCAATTACAACCTGTACACCTCGCCCAACGCCGCGGCACAACCGATGCTGTCCGCCGAACTTCGCGAGCCACCGGTGATGCCCGATGCCGACACCCGCTCCCGGCTGTCGCTGACGCCCTCCGTCGACGGCGAGCAGTTGCAGCTGCTGCAGCAGTTGTGGTCGGAAGCCCGATCTCGCTAGCGGCGCGAGTACCGGAACGGGTCACCGAACGGCGGTTGGCGGCGGAAGCCGTCAACCGCCGCTTTTCTCGACAGGTGGCAAATATACCACGCCATCTGCATTGGATTCAGGCCCTTCGTCTCCGTAGAATAGGCATAAAGTGTTGAATAAAATAACCAATACGGAGTCTGTCATGCCCACGCGCCAAGGGGTCAAGCACACCGGAGCCACCCTGTCTCATGCTGCGTCCTGGTATGCCGCATCGGCCAATTCCAGCCCCGCACGCCAACCATTGCGCGGCGAGATCCATTGTGACGTATGCATCGTCGGCGCCGGCTTCACCGGTATCTCCGCCGCGCTGCATCTGGCCGAAAAAGGGCTTGACGTCGTCGTACTGGAAGCGGCTCGCGTCGGTTATGGCGCCTCCGGACGCAATGGCGGACAGATCGTCAACAGCTACAGCCGCGACATGGACGTGATCGAGGACAAGTACGGCGCCGAGACGGCTCGCGCACTGGGCGACATGGCGTTCGAGGGCAACCGCATCATTCGTGAACGCATCGCGAGCTACGACATCGAGTGCGATCTCCGCGAGCGCAACCTCTTCGCCGCCTGCAACGCCCGACAGCTCCACGGCCTCAAGGCACACCAGGCGCTATGGCGGCGTTACGGCCACGACCAGCTCGAGCTGCTGGAGGGTAAAGCCTACCGGCGTGAAATCGGCAGCGACCGCTACACCGGCGCACTGGTCGACCACTCGGGCGGCCACCTCCACCCGCTCAATCTGGTGCTGGGGGAAGCCGCGGCCTTCGAATCGCTCGGTGGCAAGATTTTCGAACACAGCCCCGTGGTCAGTCTCGTTCATGGCCAGACGGTAACCGTGAAAACGGCGGATGGCTGGGTTCATGCCGATCGCGTCGTCATGGCCGGCAATGCCTACATGAGCGGCGTCATGCCGGCACTCGAAGGCAAGTCCATGCCCTGCGGTACCCAGATCATCGCTACCGAACCCCTCGGGGAAGATCTCGCTCGCACATTGCTGCCCAATGACATCGCCGTCGAGGACTGCAATTATCTGCTCGACTACTATCGCCTGACTCGCGACAACCGGCTGATCTACGGCGGCGGAGTCAACTACGGCAACGAAGGCCCAGCCAATATCGAAGCGGTCATTCGTCCCAAGATGCTCAAGACATTCCCGCAGCTCAAGGACGTCAGGGTCGACTATGCCTGGAGCGGCAACTTCCTGATGACACTGAATCGGCTGCCGCAGTTCGGCGTCATCAACGACAACGTCTATTACGCCCAGGGCTATTCCGGGCACGGTGTCACCTGCACGCATCTCGCTGGCCGCCTGATCAGCGAGGTGATGACCGGGCGCGACGAGCGGTTCGATGCCTTCGCCGGCTTGCCCCACCTGCCCTTTCCGGGCGGCAGGCTACTGCGTGTGCCGCTGTCGGCAATGGGCGCCTGGTACTACGAGACTCGTGACAAACTGGGGATCTGAAGGCAGCGCCAAAGACCACGCGAAGATCGATCTCGAAACGTCAACGCCCCCTGCAAGACTCGACGGGAACGGAAACACCAGGGAAAGTTGTGATTATCATCTCGAGGCCCTGTAGCAGTGAAAAAAGCGGTCGCGATCAGACGTGACGCAGATACCAGTCGTACTCGAGCCGACTGACCGCCTGCATTGCCGCCTCGCGTTCGGAGCGGCGATTGGCGAGGAACACCTTCAGGAAGTCGGCGCCGAGCGCGGCGTTCAGCACGTCCGAGGCTTCGAGCACGTCCAGCGATTGTGACCAGCTGTTGGTCAATGTCGGCGCGAACTGCTCGTAAGCGTTGCCGGTGACGGCTTCCCCCGGCGAGACCTGCTGGGTGATGCCATGGATCACGGAGGCCAGCAGCGTCGCGAGCACCAGATAGGGATTGGCATCGGCACCGGCGACCCGGTGCTCGATCCGGCGCGCCGCGTTGTTGCCGGAGGGGATGCGCAGCGCCACCGAACGGTTGTCGTAACCCCAGGTGGGCGTCATGGGTACGTAAAGGCCCGGCTGAAAGCGCCGGAAAGAGTTGAGATTGGGCGCGAACAGCGCCATCGATGCCGGCATCATGGTCATGAGCCCGCCGATCGCATGCCGCAGGGTCTCGGTCCCCAGCGGATTCTCGTTCTCGGCGGCAAAGACGTTTCGGCCCGACTCGTCGAGCAGGCTCATGTGCACGTGCATGCCATTGCCGGCCTGACCGCCGTAAGGCTTGGCCATGAACGTGGCCTCGAAGCCGTGTCGGAGCGCCACGCCCTTGATCAGGCGCTTGAGCAGGACGGCACTGTCGCAGGCATGCAGCACATCATCGGTGTGGATGAGGTTGATCTCGAACTGACCCGGTGCGCACTCCTTGAGCGCGGTATCCAGCGGCAATCGCTGAACTTCCGCCGCCGCCTGAATGTCTTCCAGGAAATCGGCGTACTCGTCGAGCTCGCTGATCGAGTAGAGCTGGCTTTCGGTGGCACGTTCACCGGTGGCCGGCGACCGCGGCGGCTGAGCCATGCCAAGGTCATCGCGAGAGCGGTCGATCAGGTAGAATTCGAGCTCGAGAGCCACGACCGCCCTGCATCCGAGCTCCGCCAGGCGTCGGATCTGACGGGCGAGCACGTTACGCGGATCGGCAAAGAAGGGGCCGCCCTCATCGTCACGCATATCCATCAGCAGCTGCGCCTGCTTTCCCCCGCGTAGCCAAGGCGTGGGCATGAGGGTGCCGGGAATGGACCGACAGATTTGGTCGCCATCACCGGTCTCGAGGCCGAGCCCGGTCTCCTCCACCGTGTTTCCGGTGATATCGAGCGCAAAGACCGATCCAGGCAGGCTGACGCCATCCCGATAGACCTTTTCGAGATTGCCGCGAGGGATACGCTTACCTCGCATGACCCCGTTGAGATCGCTCAACAGCAAGTCGATGCTGTCTATTTCGGGGTGAAGGGCGAGAAAATCACGCGCCTCGTCGGCGGCAAGGGTGGACATGATGTCACCTGTGAACGTTTGTCTTGATCGTCGATATCTTTTCGTCGAGGCCGATTGTTGTCAAATTATTTACGCCAAATGGCTGATGAAAGAAATGAAAAAGCAGACAGAAATTACAATAAACTCTTTTAAAACATATATTTAATATTAACTTGCGGCCATCATGACCACTTTGGCTTGGCAAGAAATATGAACCCCGGTATGTTGAGCAAAACATAACACCCGTCATGACACAGGAGGCTCCATGGCCATTCGACCTCTGGTTGGCGTCATTGCCTGCCGCCGCATCGTGGAGGGCCACCCCGCCCACATGGTCACCGACAAGTACGTGCGTACCCTCCGCGACTATGGGCTGGAGCCGGTCATGCTCCCGGTATGGGAGGACGTGGAGACGTGTGCCGCCGGGGCGCTGCTGGACCGCCTCGACGGTCTGGTGCTGACGGGGAGCTACACCAACGTCCTACCGGATCGCTACGGTGCCAACCGCATTGCCGAGAATACGCGAGAAGATCGTGACCGTGATTCGGCGGCAATGACATGGATTCCCCTGGCGCTCGAGCGTTGCCTACCCTTGCTCGGCATCTGTCGTGGCTTCCAGGAGTTCAACGTCGCGTTCGGCGGGACCCTCTATCAGGCTGTCCAGAAAGTGGAAGGCAAACTCGATCATCGCGAGCCGGAGGGCGACAGGTCGGAACAGTACTCGCCGACCCACTCGCTCGACATTCGACCCGGCGGTCGGCTGGCAGCGCTCTTCCAGGAACCCCGAGCCAGCGTCAACTCGCTGCATCAACAAGGCATCGATCGTCTGGGTGAAGGCCTGCGCGTCGAGGCGGTTGCCCCGGATGGCCTCATCGAGGCGGTGTCGGTGATCGATGCGCCGAACTTCACCCTGGCGGTGCAATGGCACCCCGAGTGGCAGCCGAGAGAGCATCCTCTCTACGCCGCTATCTTCGAGGGGTTTGCCAGCGCCTGCCGTGGCGATGCCACCTGAACGCACGCTAGAGATGCTTTCACGATGAGAACCACGCCAATGACACCGTCAGACGCGGCAAGACTCAAGGCGCTCGACCGCGATCACTACCTGCACCCTTTCACCGACTTCAAGGCACTGGGTAACGAAGGCAGTCGCCTCATCACCGGTGCCCACGGCGTCTATATCGAGGACGACGAAGGCCGGCAGATCCTGGATGCGATGGCGGGGCTGTGGTGCGTCAACCTGGGCTACGGCCGCCAGGAGCTGGTCGATGCCGCTACCCGGCAGTTGCAGCAGCTGCCCTACTACAACAGCTTCTTCAAGACGACCCACCCGCCGGCGGCCGAGCTGGCCGAAGTCCTCTGCGGCCTGGCGCCGGGCCCTATCAACCGCGTGTTCTTCACCGGCTCCGGCTCCGAGGCCAACGACACGGTGTTACGCATGGTGCGCCGCTACTGGGCGCTCAAGGGTCAGCCCGACAAGCAGTGGGTCATCGGCCGCGACAACGCCTATCACGGCTCGACGGTGGCCGGCATGAGCCTGGGCGGCATGGCGCCGATGCAGGCCCAGGGCGGGCCCTGCGTGCCGGGCATCGCCCATATCCGCCAGCCTTACTGGTTCGACGAGGGGCGGGAGATGTCGCCCGAAGCGTTCGGCAGGGTCTGCGCCGACGACCTGGAGGCGCGCATTCAGGCGCTGGGGCCGGACAAGGTCGCGGCCTTCATCGCCGAGCCGGTGCAGGGCGCGGGAGGCGCAATCATCCCGCCGGAGAGTTACTGGCCGGCGATCAAGGAGGTGCTGTCGCGCTACGACATTCTGCTGGTCATGGATGAGGTCATCTGTGGCTTTGGTCGCCTGGGCGAGTGGTTCGGCAGCGTCCACTACGGTCTCGAACCGGATTTGATGTCGGTCGCCAAAGGCTTGTCATCAGGCTATCTGCCGATCGGTGGCGTACTGGTCGGCGATCGTGTCGCCCGGGTGCTGATCGACGACGGCGGCGAATTCCATCACGGCTTCACCTACTCCGGGCATCCTGCCTGTGCCGCCGTTGCACTCGAGAACCTCAGGCTGATGGCAGCCGAAGGGGTTATCGAGCAGGTGCGCCAGGTGACGGGGCCGTATCTGGCGAAGCACTGGAAGGCGCTCGAACGACATCCGCTCATTGGCGAGGCACGCTCGCTGGGGCTGATCGGCGCGCTCGAGATCGTGGCCGATGGCGCCACCGGCGCGCGTTTCGACAAATCCCTCAAGGCCGGCGAGACCTGTCGAGACGTCTGTTTCGAGCTCGGGCTGGTCATGCGCTCCGTGGGTGACACGATGATCATCTCCCCCCCGCTGGTCATCACCGAGGCGCAGATCGACGAGCTGATCGCGCTGGCGACCGCCGCACTGGATGAAACGGCACGCCGGCTGCAGGCCCGAGGGGCCACCATTTCGGCAACGAAGGAGACATTCACATGAGCCTGACACCAACGCTGGCCGACTGGCAGGCCAGAGCCGCCGCCGTTACCGCCAATCTGGAGACACGCGCCTTCATCGACGACGAGTTCGTGGCGGCCGCAAGCGGCGAGACCTTCGCCACGATCAACCCCGCGACGGGAGACACCCTGGCCGACGTGGCGAGCTGCGATGCCGCCGACGCCGACAAGGCCGTGACCGTGGCCCGCGCGGCGTTCGAGCGCGGTGACTGGGCCCGGCTGGCGCCTACCGAGCGCAAGCTCCTCATGCTGCGCCTGGCCACGCTGATGGAGAGCCATCGCGATACGCTGGCCCTGCTCGACACGCTGGACATGGGCAAGCCGATCAACAGCGCCCAGAGCGATGTCAGCGGCGCCATCGGCTGCATTCGCCATCAGGCCGAGTCGATCGACAAGCTCTACGGCGAAGTGGCACCGACCGGCGACGATACCCTTGCGCTGGTGCTGCGCGAACCGCTGGGGGTCGTCGCCGCCATCGTGCCGTGGAATTTCCCGCTGATGATGACGGCCTGGAAGATCGGCCCCGCCCTCGCCGCGGGTAACAGCGTCATTCTCAAGCCCTCCGAGAAGTCACCGCTCTCCGCCCTGTACCTGGCCTCGCTGGCGCGAGAGGCGGGCCTGCCGAGCGGCGTCTTCCAGGTGCTGCCGGGCTTCGGCCACACCGTCGGCAAGGCCTTGGCACTCTCCATGGAGGTCAACTGCCTCGCCTTCACCGGCTCGACCGGCGTCGGCAAGCAGCTGCTGCAGTATGCCGGGCAATCCAATCTGAAGCGGGTGTACCTCGAATGTGGCGGCAAGAGCCCGAACATCGTCTTCGCCGACTGCCAGGATCTGGACCGGGTGGCCCGCCACGCCGCCGAGGCGATCTTCTACAACCAGGGGGAGGTCTGCATCGCCGGATCCCGCCTGCTGGTGGAAAACAGCGTGCGCGACGCCTTCGTCGACAAGCTGCTCGCCGCCGCCGAATCGATGCAGCCGGGCGATCCGCTGGATCCCGACAGCTTCATGGGCGCCATCGTCGACCGTACGCAGTACGAGCGGGTGCTGGACTATATCCGCCAGGGCGTGGAAGAAGGGGCGCGGCTGCGCATGGGCGGCAAGTCGCTCGACGGGCCGGGCCTGTTCATCGGCCCCACCGTCTTTGACGGTGTCACCGACGACATGGTCATCGGCCGGGAGGAGATCTTCGGCCCGGTGCTTTCGGTATTCGGCTTCGATACCGAAGAGGAGGCGATCGCGATGGCCAACGACAGCGACTATGGGCTGGCGGCTGGCTTCTGGAGCCAGGACATCGATCGCATCATGCGGGTCACGCGACGCCTTCACTCCGGCCAGGTCTTCGTCAACAACTGGGCCGGCGGCGACCAGACCGTACCCTTCGGCGGCGTCAAGCAGTCCGGCAACGGGCGCGACAAGTCGCACCACTCGCTGGAGGAGTACTCCGAGCTCAAGAGTGTCTGGATGTCGCTATCGCCGTGAAGCCGTCATGAACCGAGCCGCTCGTGGCAGGCTGCCACGAGCGATCAGAACGTCTTGGCGGGCGTGGCGCAGCTGACCAGACGGCAGGCCGACTTGCCGGGATTGCGGAAGCGGTGCGGTATGTTGGTGTTGAAGTAGTACGCCTCGCCTGCCACCAGCAGCCGTGTCTGGGCACCGATGGTGATCTCGATCTCGCCGTCGAGAATCACCCCGGCCTCCTCTCCCTGGTGCGCGATCATCTCGCGCCCGGTATCGCTGCCGGCCGGGTAGGTCTCGATCATGAACGACAATGCCCGCGCATCGCGGTTGGCGCCCACCAGCTTGTAGATCACGTCACCGCTGCCGACGTCCGTCAGCTCGTCGGCGCCGTAGAAGACCTGGTTGCGGTTCTCCAGGTCCATGGTGAAGAAATCCCCCACGCTCATGGGGATGGCATCGAGGATCTTCTTCAGCGAACTGACGGAGGGGCTGACCTTGCCCTGCTCGATCAGCGACAGGCTCGAATGCGTGACACCGCAGCGCTTGGCCAGCTCCCGCTGGGAAATGCCGCGTAGGGTTCTCAGAGCCCGCAGGCGGGCACCGACATCATCAGACATCCATTCTCTTCCTCAGGCGATGGTCACCGTACGCCGGGGATACCGGACGGGAGCGACTCGCGGTTGAACCAGTTTTCGAGAATCAGCTGGGCGGCGATGCCGTCGACGCCACGATCGCGGTAGTTGCCCTTGTGGCCCTGCTCCCTGGCGATCTGCTTGGCGGCGCGAGTGGTACCGCGCTCGTCGAACATCTCCACCGGCTTGCCGAAGCGGCCGTGCAGCCGATTGCCGAACTTGCGCGCCCGCACGCTCATGTCGGACTCGCTGCCGTCGTCGTGGATCGGCAGCCCCACCACCAGCAGGTCCGGCTGCCACTCCTCCAGGAGCTTCTCGACGACGACCCAGTCGGGAATGCCGTCGCGGGCGGGCAGCGGCTCCAGGCCACTGGCGGAGCGCAGCATCTCGTTACCGACCGAGACGCCGATGCGTCGGGTACCGTAGTCGAACGCCATCACCAAACGCTGCCCGATCCGGTCGCCGGTCGCCGATGCCATCAGGCGTGCCCGGCGTCGCGGGTCATCAGGTTGAGATCGACGCCGAGGATACCGGCGGCGGCGCTCAGGCGCTGCTCCGGCGGGCGATCGAACAGGATCGCGGCGTCACCCTCGGCGATCAGCCAGGTGTTCTGCTTGAGCTCGTCCTCGAGCTGGCCGGATTTCCATCCCGCGCAGCCCAGTGTCACCAGATAGTGCTCGGGGCCGCGCCGCTGGGCGATCGCCTGCAGCATGTCCATCGATGTGGTCAGCGCCAGACCCTCGGCGACCTGGATGCTGGAGTCCCAGTCGCTGGCGTTGCCGCGATGCAGGATGAAACCGCGATCGCGATAGGTCGGTCCGCCGTTGTAGACCAGCACGTCGTTGTGCGGGCCGGGCTCGGATTCGATGTCGAGCTGTTCGAACAGCCCATCCAGGGTCAGCTCGGAGGGCCGGTTGACGATGACGCCCAGGGTGCCGTCGTCATCGTGATCGCAGAGATAGGTCAGCGTCCCGGCAAAGTTGGGATCTTCCAGGTGCGGCATCGCCATCAGGAAGTAGTGCTTGAGGCTCTGCATCGGCGTAGGCATGGATGTTGGCCTGATCGTTGGCATAGGGCTCCATCGGACATCGCGCAGCGATTCGGCGCTCGAGCCGCGAGCGCCGGTCATAGGGGAAATGGGCTCATTGTAACACTTCTGCCCCTCCAGGCTCTCAGCCCCGGCCCTCCAGCCGTCCGGCGATCGCGGTCATCAGCAGCCCGGCGATGTCGGTGCCGCGCTGGTCGTCGATCTCGCGCACGCAGGTGGGGCTGGTGACGTTGATCTCGGTGATGTAGTCGCCGATCACGTCGAGACCGACGAACAGCAACCCCTTGTCGCGAATCATCGGCTGCACCTGCTCCACCAGCCAGTAGTCGCGATCGGTCAGCTCACGGGAGACGCCGCGCCCGCCGGCGGCCAGGTTGCCGCGGGTCTCGCCGGCACTGGGGATGCGCGCCAGGCCGTAGGGCACCGGTTCGCCGTCGACCAGCAGGATCCGGGTGTCGCCATCCTTGATCTCCGGCAGATAGCGCTGGGCCATGATCTGGCGCTGGCCGCGCTCGGTGAGCTGCTCGATCACCGCGCCGAGATTGCGGCCCTCGGGGCCGATATGGAAGATGCCGGTGCCGCCCATGCCATCCAGCGGCTTGAAGATGGTGTCGCCATGCTCGGCCTGGAAGGCGCGCAGCACCGCGTCGCGGCACGACACCACCGTCGGCGGGATGCAGTGGGCGAACTGCTGGGCGAACAGTTTCTCGTTGCACTCGAACAGCGCCCGGGTCGGGTTGACCACCAGCGTGCCCTCGCGCTCGGCAAACGCCAGCAGGTGCACGGCGTTGAGGAAGTGGCCGTCCACCGGCGGGTCCTTGCGCATCAGGATCACGTCCAGCTCACCCAGCGGCATCGCCTCGCGCTCGCCGAGGTCGAACCAGTGCTGCGGATCTCGATGCACCTTGAGCGGGCGCGCGCTGCCCATGGCTCGCCCCTCGTAGAGGTAGAGATCCTCCTGCTCGAGATAGTGGAGCGACCAGCCCATCGCCTCCGCCGCCCACAGCAGCGCCAGGGTGGTGTCCTTCTTGTAGGTGATGTCGGCGATGGGGTCCATCACCACGCCGAGCTTGACGGTGTTCTGACTCATCGGTGAGGTCTTCCCAAAGAGAGATTGAATGGGTCGCAGTATGACGCAGCCCAGGTCTCATCTGTAGGGGGGCGGAGTAAACCGAAGCGCAGGCGATCGGTCGTGACCAGCGCTCGCCGCTCATTCGGCAGCGGCCGACGACGGCCTACGGGACTAAAGGCTAGGTCTCACGGAACGCCAAAGCGACCAACGTATAATGTATACATTAGCCGTTTAGGCGCAATCTCGGTGCAGAAGCGCATCGATGGACCGACAACCGGGCTCGCGCCTGGCGCCGACATACCCCGACGCAGAAGCCGTCTCGAGTCGGCTTCCGTCCGGCGGGTTCGAGCTCTTCCGGCACGGCGCTTCCCTGTCGTGCCAGGACATGTTGATCGCAGGATCGACGCGTCAGTTGGATGCCCTCAATCGGAGATCGCCTGCATGACCGTCCAGAACCCAATGTCTCGCCCCCTCCTCGCTATCCTGATGGCCGCCGCGGCGGTGCTCGTGCCTTCCGCCAACGCCCAGGCCGCCACGACGCTCAACTTCGCCCACACCCATCCGGTGGAGGACGCCCAGCATCTCGCCGCGGAGCATTTTGCCGATCTCGTCGACGAGCGCAGCGGCGGCGATCTGCAGATCCGCGTCTTCCCCAGCGGCCAGCTGGGCAGCGACACCGCCCTGGTGGCCAGCGCCCGCGGCGGCCAGGTCGATATCGTGCTGACCGGCAACCCTTACTACACCGGCCTGGTCGGCGAGCTGAACGTGCTCGACCTGCCGTTTCTATTCGACGACTACGCCCATGCCTATGCCGTGCTGGACGGCGAGATCGGTCAATCCCTGCTCGCCAGGCTCGGCGATCACGACCTCGAGGGGTTGGCGTTCTGGGAGATCGGCTTTCGCAACCTGACCAACTCCCGGCATCCGGTGGAGAGTGCGGACGACATCAAAGGGCTGACGCTGCGCACCACGCCCAATCCGGCCCATATCGCCGCTTTCAAGGCCTTGGGCGCCAACCCGACGCCGATGCCGTTCACCGAACTGTTCACGGCGCTGGAGACACGCACGGTGGATGGACAGGAGAACCCGGTCAGCCTGATCCGCTCGGCCAATTTCTACGAGGTTCAGGACTACCTGTCGCTCACGGCGCATGCCTATACCGCGGCCCCCCTGGTCATGAACAAGGCCAGGTTCGATGGCTTGAGCCCGGAGTACCAGCAGCTGCTGGTCCAGGCCGCCATCGATTCGGCGACGTTCGAACGCGAGGAACTCGCCCGACGCCTGACCGGCGACCTCGAATTTCTCAAGCAGCAGGGCATGCAGATTGTCGAGGAGCCGGATCGCGCCTCGATGCGCGATATCGTCTCCGCTCCGGTGCAGGCCAGCTTCGCCGAGCAGTACGGCACCGAGCTGATCGAGGCCATCCAGGCGGCAAGGCCCACGACGACCAAAACGGAATAGACCGGCGCCGTGGCGGCTGTCCAACACGATCGACCACCGATTGCCACCTGCAGAGAGGCCCATCATGTCCAGACCGGCACAAGCGAGCGTCCGTACGCCCCTTGGCTCGTTCCAGAAGACGCTGTGTCGCCTGTCACGCCTCACCGAAAAAACCCTCAATCTGGTGATGGTACTGGCCCTGGTGGCAATGATCGCGCTGGTGTTCGCCAATGTCGTGCTGCGCTACGGCTTCAATAGCGGCATCTCGATCAGCGTCGAGCTGTCGCGGTTCCTGTTCGTATGGGTGATCTTTCTCGGCACCGTCGTGGGCCTGATGCGACACGAACACCTCAGCGTGACGACGTTCTCGGATCGCCTGCCGCGTAGGGCGCAGGCCGTGCTGCGGCGGCTGGTGACGCTGGCGATGCTGGTCTGCTGTCTGATGCTGGTCAAGGGCAGCTATGCCCAGACGCTGCTCAACTGGAGCGACCTGTCCCCGATCAGCGGCATCCCCGTGGGCGTCTTCTATCTGGCCGGGCTGGTCGCCGGAGTCCTGATGTCGCTGATCCTGACGTTGCGATTGCTGATGCCGACCCCGCCCACATCGATGCCGAACCGCCAGGAGATGGCACCATGACCATAGGCCTGTTCCTCGTCTCGCTGCTGGCCTCGATCGGGCTCAGCCTGCCGATCGCCTTCGCCCTGCTGGTCAGCGCCGTGGTGCTGATGCTGCATCTGGGGCTGTTCGATTCACAGATCCTGGCCCAGAACCTGATCAACGGCGCCGACAGCTACACGCTGCTGGCGATTCCCTTCTTCCTGGTGGCCGGCGAGGTGATGTCGCGCGGCGGCCTGTCGAAGCGCATCGTGCTGCTGGCGATGAGCTTCGTGGGGCACCGCAAGGGTGGGCTCGGCTTCGTTGCCATCTTCGCCGCCATCGTCATGGCCAGCCTGTCAGGCTCGGCCGTCGCCGATACCGCGGCACTGGGATCGATGCTGCTGCCGATGATGCGCCAGGCAGGCTACCCACAGGGCCGCTCCGCCGGGCTGATGGCGGCCGGCGGGATCATCGCCCCGATCATCCCGCCCTCCATTCCGCTGATCATCATCGGGGTGGCGGGCAGCATCTCGATCAGCAAGCTGTTCCTGGCCGGCATCGTTCCGGGGCTGATCATGGGCGCGACCCTGGTGCTGATGTGGATGTTCATCACCCGCAAGGAGGATCTGGTGGTGGCAAAGAAGGCCACTGGTGCCGAGCGCTTGACCGCGCTGCGCCAGAGCTTCTGGGCCATATTGCTGCCGGTGATCATCATCGGCGGTATCAAGACCGGCATTTTCACCCCCACCGAGGCCGGTGTGGTCGCGGCCGTCTACGCCATGCTGGTATCCACCCTGATCTATCGGGAACTCAATCTCGTCGAGTTGTATGAGGTACTGACGCAGGCAGCGCGCAACACGGCCGTGGTGATGTTCCTGGTGGCGGCGGCCAGCGTCGCCTCCTGGCTGATCAGCATCGCCCAGTTGCCGATGATGGTGGCAGGTCTGCTGGCCCCGCTGGCCGATCATCCCCGGCTGCTGATGCTGGCGATCATGGCTATCGTGCTGATCGTCGGCATGGTGATGGATCTGACGCCGACGATCCTGGTGCTGACGCCGATCCTGATGCCGATCGTCAAGATCGCCGGCATCGATCCGGTCTACTTCGGCATCATGTTCGTGCTCAATTGCGCCATCGGCCTGATCACGCCACCGGTGGGCAACGTGCTCAACGTCATCACCAGCGTGGGCCAGATTAAGTTCGAGAAAGCGGTCATGGGCGTACTGCCCTTCGTCGCGGCCTACGTCGCACTGCTGCTGCTGTTCGTGGCGTTCCCGCAGATCATCACCGTGCCGCTCTACTGGCTGGCAAATTGAGGTCCCCCCTTATGAGCGAACAGCTCCTGATCGATAGCCATCACCACTTCTGGGCGTTGGACGGCAGCGTGCACTATCCGTGGCTCGAGGAGGAGGTCGACGATCACTTCTTCCTCGGCGATTACGCCGCAATTCGCCAACCGTTCCTGCCAGCGGACATCCGGACGCTGATACCTCCGGGCTATCGCCTGGCGGGCACGGTGCACTGCGAGGCCGAGTCGACTCGTCAAGCGCCCGAGGTCGAAACCCGCTGGCTAACGCAGCTCTCCGAGCAGCAGGGACTGCCGGTGGCACTGGTGGGCTGGGCGGCCTTAGCCGATCCAGCCTGCGAGACACAGCTCGATCGCCAGATGGATTCGCCGCTGTTTCGCGGCGTGCGCGCCAAACCGGTGACGGCTGCACGTCCCGATCGATACGACGGTACGCTTGGCGCACCCGGCTCGCTGCAGGATGCCGGCTGGACCCGCGGGCTGCGTCTACTGGAGGAGCGCGAGCTGTCCTGGGATCTGCGGGTGCCGGCCTGGCACCTTGCGGATGCCGCCAGGGCGCTGGAAGAGACCCCCAACCTGCGCGTGATTCTCAACCATACCGGCCTGCCCTGGGACCGCAGCGAGCCAGGACTGGCACGCTGGCGCGAGGGCATGCGGGCGCTGGCGACCAACCCCAGCGTCGCGGTCAAGCTCTCGGAACTGGGAAGCCCCATGGCGAGTTGGGATGAGCACCAGAATATCGCGCTGCTAGCCGAGACCATCGGCATCTTCGGTGCCGAGCGCTGTCTCTATGCCAGCAATTTTCCAGTTACCGGGCTCAATGCGAGCTACGCGACCTGGCTCGCCATGGTCGAGCAGGCCATCGCCGATGCGGCGCCGGACGCCCGTCGGGCGATCCTTCACGACAACGCCGTGCGTTGGTATCGGCTCCCGGTGCTGAGCGCGTCGGACTGACGCCGTCGCGCCCGCGTCGGTCGGGCCTGCCAGGCGGCCACGAGGCGCTCTAACCGGCCGCGCCCAACCGATCCCACAAAAACCGCCACGCCAGCGCGCTCAGCTTCGCCCGCTGGGCGTTGTCCGCCGCGCCGCCGTGGCCGCCCTCGGTATTCTCGAAATAGTAGACGTCACCTGCACCCATCGCCGCCATCTTCGCCATCATCTTGCGGGCGTGGCCGGGGTGTACGCGGTCGTCCCGCGTCGAGGTGGTGAACAGCACCGCAGGATAGTCCACGCCCTCGCGCAGGTTGTGGTAGGGCGAATAGCCCTTGAGGAAATCGTCCCAGTCGGCGCTGTCCGGATCGCCGTACTCCGCCATCCACGAGGCGCCGGCCAACAGCTGGTGATAGCGGCGCATGTCGAGCAGCGGCACTGCGCACACCGCCGCGGCGAAATGGTCCGGGTAGCGGGTGATCATGTTGCCCACCAGCAGGCCGCCGTTGGAGCCGCCCTGGATGCCGAGCCGTTCCGGGGTGGTAATGCCGGTGGCGACCAGGTCTTCCGCCACCGCGGCGAAATCCTCGAACGCCTTGTGGCGTTCGCCCTTGAGCGCGGCGCGGTGCCAGCGCGGGCCATACTCGCCGCCGCCCCGGATATTGGCGACCACATAGGCGCCGCCGCGCGAAAGCCAGCTGCGCCCGGCCCCGGCGATGTAGTGCGGGGTCAGTGATATCTCGAAGCCGCCGTAGCCGTAGAGCAGCGTCGGCAGCGGCTGGGCCGGCCTATCGCCATGGCCACTCGTTGCGCCCTCCACTCCGGCCGGCAGCACCAGGAAATAGGGGATCCGGGTACCGTCCTGACTGGTGGCGAAGCGCTGGGTGACCCGCATCCCCTGCGATTCGAAAAAGCTCGGCGCGCGCTTGATCGTCTCCAGCCGCTCGTCCGACGCCGCCGGATCGCGTTGCGCCAGATCCATCCGCGAGAGCGTGGTGGGCGTGAGATAGTCGGTGGTGATGACGAAGAGCTCATCGCTCTCCTCGTCATCCACGGCCGCGACGCCGATCTCACCGGCGTCCGGCAAGCCCGGGATCGGCTGTGGCGCCCAGTCGTCGCCCTGGCCCGGCGTCAGCACCTGAAGCCGGTGCTTGACGTCCTCGAGGATATCCAGCACCAGGTAGTGCCGCGTCCATTCGAAACCCTCCAGCGAGCGGTGGGCATCCGGCGTGAACAGCACCGTGAAACCGCGATCGCCCCGCTTGAACGCCGGGTAGTCGATCGCCAGCAGCGCGCCGCTGGGGTAGCTCACGGCGGTCTCGCTCTCGCTCCCCTGCGTCCAGTCGTCGCGCAGGTGGACCAGCAACCAGTCCCGGTGCACCACCGCCTGGGCCGAGAGCGGCACTTCGATGGGGAACGCCTCGCCATCGGGCAGCAGCTCGATCAGACGCTGCTCGTAGAACGCCAGCGCATGATGGATGAAATCGCGCTCGAAACCGCGGGTACGGTCGCGGAAGCCGATGGCCATCAGTTCCCGTTTGCCCGCCTCGAACAGCGTGGTCGCCTCGGCCATGGGCTGGCCCCGGCGCCAGCGCTTGACGCAGCGCGGGTAGCCGGAGCTGGTCAAGGAGTCGGCACCGAAATCGGTATAGACGAACAGCGTGTCGCGATCGATCCAGCTCATGCCGCCCTTGGCCTCCGGGCGCTCGAAACCGGCCTCGCCGTTATCGCCGGCTCCGACCCAGCGCTTGTCGATCAGGTCGAACTCGCGGGTCACGTCGGCATCCGCGCCACCGCGGGAGAGCGATACCAGCGCCCGCTCCCAGCGGGCTTCCGGCGTCTCCGGCTCCAGGCAACTGGCGCCATGCCAGACCCAGTTCTCGCCCTCGGCGGCGTTGAGGGCATCGACGTCGATCAGCACCTCCCACGCCGGTCGCGACTGGCGATAGGATTCCCATGTGGTCCGCCGCCACAAGCCGCGCGGGTGCTCGGCATCCTGCCAGAAGTTGTAGTAGTGCTCGCCCCGCTTGACCACGAACGGGATGCGGTCGTCGGCGTCGAGGATCTCGCGCAATCCCGTTTGCAACGTCTCGAACTCGGCGTCTTCGAAGCGCTCTAGCGTCCGCCGGTTCTGATCCTCGACCCAGGCCAGCGCCTCGGAACTGTCGACCGCTTCCAGCCAACGATGAGGGTCTTCGCACGGGGAGCCGGCGGTATCCGGGTCGGCCGCGCGATAACGATGAGGGGGAAAGCAAAGCATGGAGTTCTCCAGACCATGAGGGCTGCCGTCGAGCCTAGCACGCGTCGGTCTATCGCAAGGCGAGTTTTCAGAATCGATCCACCACGGCGGCCCGGAGCCGACTCCGGCACCTTCGATCACGATGACATAGAAGAGTAGTGTCTCGGTCTCGACCATCGCCTTGCAGATGCTCGGAAATTCGCTGCATTTGCCCAGACAGCGGCCGATGCCGATGGGCCGGCCATCGCTGGGCTCGCGAAGCCGGGCGCACGAATTCGAGCAGGTAGCGAAGATGCCCGATCAGCGGATAGTTGTAGAGCACGTCGTGGGGCGAGCGGAGATCCCGCCAGCCAACGAGTGCCAACGGTATCCACAGGAGCAGCGACCAGAGCAGAGGCGGTCAGAAAATGCCGATGACGAAGGTGGCCGCGATCAACGCAGCGGTCAGAAAATAAAAATATTGGCGATACATGATGGGCTGTCCGACGATAAGGGTGACCTTTCACGTGTTGGTCGCACCTGACAAATGTTCAAATCGTCCAAGCCTCGTGGCACTTCGTTGTAAAAAAACAACGAATTTGACGAAAGAGGTTCGATATCGCGCTCGGAAGTACGATTTTTTTTACGAAAATCAACACCTTTCGGAGCCTGAAACAGAGCTGAGCAATGGAGCAACAAAACCAACGTCGTATTTTTAGACACATCACTTCGTGCAACGGTGGGACCGCAACGACCACTTTCGGGAGAGCCTCATGGACGACTGGACGCAGACCCTGACGGCAGGGCCGCTGCTCGGCATCGCCGCCGCAGCGATCGCGCTGCTACTGGTATTGATCATCCGCTTTCATCTACACGCCTTTCCGACGCTGGTGCTGGTCAGCCTGCTGACCGCCTTCGCCACCGGCATTCCGGCCGGCGCCATCGTCGATACCATGACCGACAGCTTCGCCGGCACGCTGGGCTCGGTGGCGCTGCTGGTCGGCTTCGGCGCGATGCTGGGCAAGCTGGTGGAGCACTCCGGGGGCGCCCAGGTGCTGGCCGAGCGGATGGTGTCGCTTTTCGGCGAGGCCCGCGCGCCGTTCGCGCTGGGTATCGCCTCGCTGATCATGGGTTTCCCGATCTTCTTCGATGCCGGCCTGATCGTGATGCTGCCGATCATCTTCGCGGTGGCGAAACGCCTCGGCGGTCCGGTGCTGCTCTACGCCCTGCCGGCGGCGGCGGCGTTTTCGGTGATGCACGTGTTCGTGCCGCCGCACCCCGGCCCGGTCACCGCCACCGAGCTCTACGGCGCCAACCTCGGCCTGGTGCTGCTGGTGGGGATCATCATCGCCTTCCCGATGTGGTATCTCTCGGGTTACCTGTGGGGGCGTTTCGCCGCCAGCCGCTTCGACTTCAAGCTGGAAGTCAGCCTGTTCGGCGGCCGTGACGACGACAAGATCGAGAATCCGCCCAGCGTCGGCACGGTCATCGCGCTGCTGCTGCTGCCTCTGGCGCTGATCTTCCTCAATACCGGGCTCGATTTCGCCCGCGCCGCCGGCGTGGCCGACAGCGAAGCCACCTGGTTCCAGTTCCTCTCCTCGCTGGGCGAGACGCCGATCGCGCTGCTGATCTCGGTGCTGGTGGCGATCTACGTGCTGGGCAGCCGCCGCGGCGAGGGCGGCAGCGCACTGGAGAAGATCGTCGACTCCTCGCTGGGGCCGATCTGCTCGGTGATCCTGATCACCGGCGCCGGGGGCATGTTCGGCGGGGTGCTGCAGGCTTCCGGCATCGGCGACGCGCTCTCCGACTCGATGAGCGATCTGGGCATGCCGGTGATCGTCGCCGCCTACCTGGTCGCGGTGGTCATGCGTCTGGCCCAGGGCTCCGCCACGGTGGCGCTGGTCACCGCCGCCGGCCTGATGGCGCCCGCCGTCGCCAGCGGCGATTTCTCCGCCATGCAGGTGGTCGCGATCACCCTTGCCACCGCCGCCGGCTCGGTGTTCGCCGGCCACGTCAACGACTCCGGGTTCTGGCTGGTGGGGCGCCTGCTGGGCATGGACGTCAAGACCACGCTGATGACCTGGACCGTACAGCAGGCGCTGGAGTCGGTGGTCGGCTTCGTGCTCGCCTGCATCGTCTACCTGATTTTCTAAATTCCCGACGCTCTCAGGGAGAACCATGAAAAACCTCTTCGACATTCAAGACCGGCTGGCACTGGTCACCGGCTCCACCCGCGGACTGGGCCATGCGCTGGCCCGCGGTCTGGCCCAGCAGGGCGCCCATGTGATCGTTCACGGTCGCCGCCAGGAGGCGGCCGAGGAAGCCGCGCGGACCCTGGCTGCTGAGACCGGGGCCAAGGTCGACGCCGTGGCCTTCGATGTCACCGACGCCGGGGCCGTGAAAGCGGCCATCGACCCGCTGATCGAACGTCTCGGCGTGCCGGACATCCTGGTCAACAACGCCGGCCTGCAGAAACGCGGCCCGTTCAACGACTTCGACCCTGCCGACTGGGATGCCGTCGTCGCCACCAACCTCTCCAGCGCCTTCTATGTGTCGAAGGCGGTGAGCCCGGCGATGTCGGAACGCGGCAGCGGCAAGATCGTCAACATCGGCTCGGTGCAGTCGAAGCTCGCCCGCGAGACCATCGTCCCCTACGCCGCCTCCAAGGGCGGCGTGGCACTGCTGACCCAGGGCATGGCGGCGGACCTGGCGCGCTACGGCATCCAGGTCAACTGCCTCTCGCCCGGCTACTTCCAGACCGACATGAACCAGGCGCTGTGGCAGGACGCCGATTTCAACGCCTGGATCGAGAAGCGCACGCCGGCGCAGCGCTGGGGCCAGGTCGAGGAACTGGTGGGCACGCTGGTCTACCTCTGCTCCGGAGCGTCGAACTTCGTCTCCGGGCAGAACGTATTCGTCGACGGCGGCATGACCTCGGTGGTGTGAACCTTCGGGATCACGCGCTTCGGCTCGCGTAGAGGCGCTGAATGCTGGAGAAATCCAGCGCCTCGTTGCCGGCATTGGCATGCAGGGCGTACAGGCTTCTGGCCAGGGCGCCCATCGGCGTGGAGGAGCGACTGGCCAGCGCCGACTGGAGTGCCAGGCCGAGATCCTTGTTCATCAGCTTGACCCCGAAACCGCCCCGGTAGTCGTTGCTGGCGGGTGCGTTCTCCATCACGCCCGGCCAGGGGTTGTAGACCTTCAAGGCCCAGTTGCTGCCGGAACTCTCCGCCATGACCTGCGACAGCACGGCCGGGTCCAGGCCGTTGTCGACGCCGAGTTGCAGCGCTTCGGCGGTCCCCGCCATCAGGATGGCCAGCAGCATGTTGTTGCAGATCTTGGCGACCTGCCCGGCCCCGCTGTCGCCTGCGCGGAAGACGTTGCGCCCCATCACTTCCAGTAGCGGGCGCGCCCTTTCGACCGCGGCTTCCGGCCCGCCGCAGATGAAGGTCAGGGTCCCGGCGCGCGATCCGCCGACGCCACCCGAGACCGGTGCGTCGATCATCGTGCGCCCGCTCTCGCCCGCGAGTGCCGACAGTTTGCGGGCCGTGGCGGCATCGATGGTCGAACAGTCGACGATCAGGCTGGCGGGATCGATCGCCGAAAGGATGCCCGCCTCACCGAGATAGAGCTCCTCCACGGCCTGCGCCGACGGCAGCATGCTGATCACCATTTCCGCGCCGGAGACCGCCCGCCCCGGATCCGGCGCGGCTTCGGCACCGTTCTCCACTGCTTCCTCGACCAGGGCCGGGACCAGATCGAAGACGCGGACCCTGTGGCCCGCCTTGACTAGGTTGGCGGCCATCGGTCCGCCCATGTTGCCGACACCGAAAAATGCAATGTCCATGTCATGTCTCCCGCGTTGCGACTGTGACTGAAAGGGGTAAAGCTCCTACTGAAAGGGGTAAAACTCCTGCCAAAAAGGGGTAAAGCCCCCGAAGCACCGAAAACGACCGCCGCGTTGCCGTCATTTCAACTGGATCGAGAGATTGGGGCCGGCCATGGCCTCCTCGTCGAACCAGCGGCTGGTGACGGTCTTGGTCTCGGTGTAGAAGCGCACCGCCTGTTTGCCGTAGGCGTGCTGGTCCCCGTAGAAGGAGCCCTTCCAGCCGGTGAAGCTGAAGAACGGCAGCGGCACCGGGATCGGCACGTTGATCCCGACCTGCCCCACCTCGACCCGGTGTTGATAGCGCCGCGCCGCCGCCCCGCTGGCGGTGAAGATCGAGGTGCCGTTGCCATAGGGGCTGGCGTTGACCAGCGCGATGGCTTCGTCGAGGGTATCGACGCAGACGCAGCAGAGCACCGGCCCGAAAATCTCTTCACGATAGATCGACATTTCCGGCGTCACATCGGTGAACAGGGTCGGCCCGACCCAGTTGCCGTCGGGCAGCCCCTCGACCTGGCAGTCGCTGCCATCAAGTCGGCAGGTCGCGCCCTCCGCCTTGCCCTTGGCGATCAGGTCGAGAATTCGCGCCTTGGCCTGAGGGCTGATCTGCGGGCCATAGGCGGCCTCGGGATCGTCCCAGGCGCCGGGACGCAGCTCGGCGAAGGCGGCGGTGAGCGACTCGATGCAGTCGCGCGCGCTGCCGACGAACACCGCCACGCTGATCGCCATGCAGCGCTGGCCGGCGGCCCCGCAGGCGGAGCCCACCAGCGCATTGACCACCTGGCGCGGATCGGCGTCCGGCATAACCACCATGTGGTTCTTGGCCCCGGCGAAGCACTGCGCGCGCTTGAGGTGGTCGGTAGCGGTGCGATAGACGTGCTGGCCCACCGCCACCGAGCCGACGAAGGAGACCGCCCGAATATCGGGATTCACCAGCAGCGCATCCACCTGCGCCTTGCCACCATGAACCACCTGCAGCAGATCCGGCGGGGCACCGGCCTCGAGGAACAGCTCCGCCAGCAGGTTGGGCGTCATCGGATCCTGCTCCGAGGGCTTGAGCACGAAGGTGTTGCCACAAGCGATGGCCAGCGGAAACATCCACAGCGGAATCATTGCCGGAAAGTTGAACGGGGTGATCCCGGCGCATATCCCTATCGGCTGGATCCACGAGTGGGTGTCGATGTTGCGGGCCACGTTTTCCGCGGTCTCCCCCATCATCAGCGAGGGTACGTTGGCCGCCTGCTCGACCACTTCGATACCGCGCCAGACATCGCCCTTGGCATCATCGAAAGTCTTGCCGGTCTCCCTCGCCAGCACCTTGGCGATCTCTTCATGACGCTCCTTCAACAGCGCCTGATAGCGCATCATCAGCCGCGCCCGCTCGCTCACCGGCACCTCGCGCCAGGACTCGAAGGCGAGCTGGGCGGAGGAGATGGCACGGGCCAGCTCCGACTCGGTCGCCGCCGGTGCTTCGCACAACACCTCCTGGGTAGCCGGATCGGTCACGGGGATCCACTGTTCGGTAGCGCTGGGGGCGAACTCACCCGCGATCAATTGCGGTAAGCGTCGGGTCATGATTCTCTCCTTTGGCATTCTTGGCTGGAACGGCTTGGATCTTCATGTGTTACCCACGGTCGGTGGCCGGATCGAGCCTCTCCGGGGGAATCAGGCCACCGTGTAGAGCACGACCGCCATGACCAGCACGAGGGTCGGTACCAGTACGCTGACAACGAATATCGTCGGATAGGCTCGCTGGTGGGTTTCCTTGCAAACCGCACGGATGGTCGTCACCACGTAGCCATTGTGAGGAAGTGAATCCAGTCCTCCGGAGGCCAGCGAGGCGATACGATGCATGGCGCCGTTATCCAGGCCCATTGCCTGATAGGCGGGAGCCAGAATCGGCAAGGCGATACCGAGACCGCCCGATGCGGAGCCCGTGACGCCGGCGATCACGGTAATGGCCATGGCCAGTCCGGCGTACTCCATCCCCGGCAAATCCGTGAGCGTTCCGACGATGGATTGAAATGCCAGGGTGTGGGAGGCGACGGCGCCGAACCCCACCACGGCGCAGGTATTGGTGGTTGCCATCAGCGCATTCTCGGCGCCGAGTCCGAGTATCTTCGAGCGCTGTGCCAGATGACGGTGGAAGAGCAAGAATCCCAGCGCAAGGCTGGCAGCCATGGAAGTCAACAGCGCCTCGACGGCACTCATCTCCATGCCCGACGACAGCCCGTTGAAGCCCCCGACCAGTACCAGCAACGGAGCCAACGCGGCCAGCGCAGGAATGGCGTCGTGCTTTTCCGAATCGCAACGATGCTGGCCAGGCTGCGGAGGATCGAAATGCTCACCAGATCTCACGGCGCGGGCGACCATCAGTTTAAGGCAGTAGGCACCCAGCAGCAGGATTGTCACGGAACAGAACAGACCGATCCAACCACCCGCCATGGCGGTCGTGTTGAAGTATTCGGTGGGAATCAGATTCTGCACTTCCGGGGAACCGGGTGATGTCATGGTGAAAGAAATGGAACCGAAAACCATGGCACCAGGAATGAACCGGTGCGGCAGATTGGCACTCTTGAAGAGTTCATAGGCAATGGGGTAGACACTGAACCCCACCACGAACACGCTCACCCCGCCGTAGGTCATGATCGCTGAAGCCCCCACCACGGCCGCGATCGCGCGCTTTTCGCCGAACCAGTCCCGGGATTTCCGCGCTATCGTTCGGGCGGCGCCGCTGTCGTCCATGAGCTGGCCGAAGATCGCTCCCAGCAAAATGGGCGGAAACCAGGAAATGAAGAAGCCGGTAAAGCCTTCCATGTAATTACCGAGCATGGTCTCCCAAAAAGGCAGTCCGCTGCAGATCGTGACGATAACGGCACAGGAGACCGCCGAAATGATGATATTGACACCGCGCATGGTCAGCACGACCAACAGTGCCAGGCCTAGAAAAAGACCGAGGAAACTGGCGAGCAACATGGCGCACCTCTTTTCTTGTAATACTGCATTTTTTAGCCGAATTCTTGTTTATCTCGATCGGCTTCGATTTTCAGGCTTTTTAACGAAAGATCGGATCGGCTATGCACGATCAATGGCTAATAGGTATCACGCTGGCAGTGGCACTAGGATGGTGGAAATTGCCGGGAGATGGACAATGTTGCGCCATCAGACGAAAGACGACGTCACCCCATTGGCTGAAACATCGCACTGGCCCCTGACAATCGACGGCCGCCGGGTGGTGATCCCGCATCCGTTGATAATGTCGCTATCGAACCATCCGCTGTGTGGCGACTGCCTGCCCCACGGGGTCGGCTACTATCCCATGGCCGCCGGTCATCACATGTACCGCCGGGCTCCCAAGGATCATCTCGCGATCTACTGCGTGGCGGGCTCGGGCACGGCAGAACAGAACGGTCGCCAGGTATCCGTGGGCGCCGGGGACATCCTGCTGCTCCGGCGGGCCGTCGCCCATCGCTACTGCGCCAATCCACACGACCCCTGGAGCATCTACTGGGTCCATCTGGGCGGACACCAGGCCGATGCCTACTTCGATGCCGTTCTCGGAGACGCCGACACCTTCCTCATCGGTGTCGGCAGGCACTCCAGGATCCTCGAGGAGTGGGAACTGCTGCTCACCACCGCGACCCGCTTTCGCGCCCCGCACTTGATCCATGCCGCCAACCGGCTCAAGAGCCTGCTGTCACTGCTGGCGCTGCTGCGGCATCAGTATCGGGAACGACACGCACCGCTGGACGTGGCCCAGGTCGACGCCTGGTTGCAGGCCCGTATCCACCAGCGCATCGAACTGGCGCAACTGGTCGAGGCCACCAGCGCCCTGTCGCAATTTCAGTTCATCCGTGAATACAAGCGCCTGACCGGACAGGCGCCGATGCAGGCGTTCCAGCATCTGAAAATCAGCCGTGCCTGCTATCTGCTCGACGTCACCGATCTCAACATCGCGCAGGTGGCCAACCGGCTGGGTTACGAGGACCCCTACTACTTCTCCCGGCAGTTCAAGAAAGTGATGGGCGTCGCGCCCCGTGACTACCGCCTCGAACGCTCGCCACATTGACCCCCTCTCTCCCCTGGCATGGCCTGGCCGGACGGATCGTCTCGCCCCCTGGGCGACTGGCCGCGGGCATCAGCCGCTGTTGGGAATTCGCGCCACCACCTTGATCTCGAAATCGAACCCGGCCAGCCAGGTCACGCCCACGGCGGTCCAGTTGGGATAGGGCGGCGCGGGGAAGTGGCGCGACTTGGCCGCCAGCACCGTCTCGAACTGATGCTCCGGATCGGTGTGGAAGGTGGTGACGTCGACGAGATCCTCCAGCCCGCAACCGGCAGCGGCCAGCACCGCCTTGAGGTTGTCGAAGGCGAGCGCGACCTGGCGTTCGAAATCGGGCTCCGGCGAGCCATCCTCCAGACTCCCGACCTGACCGGAGACGAACAGCAGGTCGCCGGAGCGAATCGCGGCCGAGTAGCCGTGCTTCTCGTAGAGTGCACTACGGTTGGCCGGAAAGACCGGCTGCGGCGACTGGGTAGGCTGAGCTTGCGACATGGTTTGACTCCTTGGGGAGAGTGCGACGCGCGAGGGCGCCAGGGAATTGACATACGAAGCGTATATTAATGACGCATACGCCGCGTATGTCAAATTAATATACGCCGCGTATGCCATTTATTTTTGCCCTGCGATACTCTCTGGGCCGTGAAGTCCGCTTTGAAGAGAGGAGACACCATGGCCCGACGCAGTCGCGCCGAGATGCTGGAAGAGACCCGCGCCAAGTTGATCGATGCCGCACGAGCGGCCTTCGCCGAGAAGGGCTACGCCGGCGCCTCGATGGATGAGCTCACTGCCCGCGCCGGCCTGACCCGTGGCGCGCTCTACCATCACTTCGGCGACAAGCGGGGTCTGCTCGCTGCCGTCGTCGACCGGCTCGACAGCGAGATGGCCGCTCGCGCCCACGAGATCGGGCAGCGCCATAGGAACGCCTGGGAGGGATTGCTGGCGGAGGGCGGTGCCTACATCGAGCTGGCGCGCGATCCGGAGATCCAGCGCATCGTGCTGCTGGATGGCCCGGCGGTGCTGGGAGATCCCTCCCAGTGGCCGAGCCAGAACCGCTGCCTGCTGGCGACGATGACGACGCTGGAGGCGCTGATCGCGGAAGGGGTCGTCAAGCCGGTGGACGTGGAAGCCGCAGCGCGGCTGATCAATGGCGCGGCACTCAACGCCGCGCTCTGGGTTGCCGCCAGCGACGATGCCGGCGTGCTGGCCAGAGCCACCGACGCGTTCCGTCAGCTGGCCTCGGGGCTGCTGACGCGCGATTCACCCACCACGCGGTACTGACTATTTCTTGCGCCGCCACGGCCAGTTGGTCTTGGCCAGGTCGACCACCTCGTCACCGCGACCGCTCATCACCGCGCGCACGGTATAGAGACTGAAGCCCTTGGCCTGCTCGGCCTGGATGCGCGGCGGAATCGACAGCTCCTGCTTGGCGGTGCGCACGTCGACCAGCGCCGGGCCGTCATGCGCCAACGCCAGACGCAGGGCATCGTCGATGGCATCCGAGGACTCGACGCGCACGCTGAACATGCCCAGCGACTCGGCGACCTTGGCAAAATCCGCCGCCGGCAGGTTGGTGACTTCATCGACGAAGCCCGCCGCCTTCATCTCCATCGCCACGAAGCCCAGCGTCTCGTTGTTGTAGACCACGATCTTCACCGGTAGCTGGTGCTCGACCAGCGTGATCAGATCGCCCATCAGCATGCTGACGCCGCCATCGCCGGCCAGCGCCACCACCTGGCGTTGCGGGAACGCCGCTTGCCAGCCCATCGCCTGGGGGACCGCCGTGGCCATCGAGCCGTGCATGAACGAACCGGTCAGCCGCCGCTGGCCGTTCATGGCCAGATATCGCGCCGCCCACACCGTCGGCGTGCCCACGTCGCAGGTGAATACGGTGTCGCTGTCCGCCAGCTCGCTGATCCGCGCGGTCAGGTATTGCGGATGCAACGGCTCGCCGCTGTCTCGCGGCGCGGCGAGATCGTCGAGCCCCTGGCGCGCCTTGCGATAATCCTTCTGGGCGTCGTCGAGAAAGCTGCGATCGCTCTTCTCGGCCAGACGCGGCAGCAGCGCCTCGAGGGTGGCGCCGATATCGCCCACCAGCCCCTTCAGCAACGGGCTGCGCCGGCCCAGGTGCGGGCCACGTTCGTCGATCTGGACGATCCTGCCGTGCTCGGGGAAGAAGTCGCGATAGGGAAAGTTGGTCCCCAGCATCAACAGGAAGTCGCAATCCTTGAGCGCGTGGTATCCGGAGCTGAAGCCGATCAGTCCGGTCATGCCGACATCATAGGGATTGTCGTACTCCAGCGACTGCTTGCCGCGCAGCGCATGGATCACCGGTGCCTTCAGCCGCTCTGCCAGGGCGACGACCTGATCGTGATAACCGTCGCAGCCGTAGCCGCCAAGGATCGCCACGCGCTGCTCGCCGTTGATCAGCTCGGCCAGTTCGTCGAGCGCCGGCTCCGGCGGCACCGGTACGGCACGCACGGGCTCGGACCAGTTCGAGGCCTTGACCGGTGCCGGCTGCAGCGCGATATCCCCCGGTATCACGACCACCGCCACGCTGCGCTGGGTGATCGCCACGTTCATGGCGGTTTCCAGCACCCGCGGCATCTGCGCCGGCGACGACACCAGCTCGCAGTAGTCGCTGCACTCGCGGAACAGGTTCTCGGGGTGGGTCTCCTGGAAGTAGCCCAGGCCAATCTCGCTGGAGGGGATCTGCGCGGCGATCGCCAGCATCGGCACGTTGGCGCGCTGGGCCTCGTACAGGCCGTTGATCAGGTGCAGGTTGCCCGGGCCGCAGGAGCCGGCGCAGACGGATAACCGCTTGGTGGCATCGGCCTCGGCGCTGGCGGCGAGTGCCGCCACCTCCTCGTGACGCACGCCGCGCCAGCGAATCCGCTCCTGGCGTCGCAGGCTCTCGGTCAGGCCGTTGAGCGAGTCGCCCGGCAGGCCCCAGATGTTACGCACGCCGGCGCGGTCCAGCGTCTCGATGATGAGATCCGCGATGGTCGGTTCGGCCACAGTTGTCTCCCTGACATGGACGACGGGCAATGACGACAAGAATTGCCTCTCTGCCCAATAGCTTTGGGCTTTAGTCTAGTCGACGTGCGCATCCCTGCAGCCGGACGCGATCTTGCTGGAACGACAGGGAGAAGGGAGAAGAGAAAGAGAAACTAGAGGGAATGAAGATGAGAAAACCCGAAATGGCGGCCATGGTGGCCGCCATCACTACAACGAACTAGCGGCGAATACCCAGCGCCTCATGCTGCTTGGCAAACAGCGCCCGGCAGCCGCTCTCGGCCAGGTCGAGCATGTTATTGAGCTCGGCGCGGGAGAACGCCTCGGCCTCCGCCGTGCCCTGCACCTCGATCAGCTTGCCGTCTTCGGTCATCACCACGTTCATGTCGGTGTCCGCGGCGCTGTCCTCCGGATAGTCCAGATCGAGCACCGGGGTGCCCTTGTAGACGCCCACCGAGATCGAGCTGACCAGCTGACGGAACGGATCGGTCTTGATCATCTTCTTGCGCTGCATGTACTGCAGCGCCTCGATCAGCGCCACGCAGGCCCCGGTGATCGAGGCGGTACGCGTGCCGCCATCGGCCTGCAGCACGTCGCAGTCCACCGTGATGGTGAACTCGCCGAGCTTCTTCAGATCCACCGCCGCGCGCAAGCTGCGGCCGATCAGGCGCTGGATCTCCAGCGTGCGCCCGCCCTGCTTGCCGCGTGCCGCCTCACGGCCGCCGCGGGTGTGGGTCGCCCGCGGCAGCATGCCGTACTCGGCGGTCACCCAGCCCTGGTTCTTGCCGCGCAGCCAGCGCGGCACGCCGGCCTCGACGCTGGCGTTGCACAGCACCTGGGTATCCCCGAAGCTCACCAGCACCGAGCCTTCGGCGTGACGGGTAAAACCGCGGGTCAGCGTGACCTCGCGGGGCTGATCGGGTTGTCGTCCACTCGGGCGCATGAAAGCCTCTCGATCCAAAACATCAATGACAGAAGCGCCACGCCTTCGACGCTTCACAGCAGGCCGGCCATTCTACACGGCTCGGCTGCACATTCACCGCCGGCGAGCGGCGGCCAACGGCTTCACGGATGGGTTACACTCGATCGATCAGCTCGACGATTCAAGGAACTCCCATGCCCCACAGCATGACCGCCTTCTCACGCCAGACCCGTGATGCCGACTGGGGCAGCCTGCAGCTCGAACTGCGCTCGGTGAATCAGCGCTACCTGGAGCCGCACTTCCGCCTCCCCGATACCCTGCGCGATCTCGAGCCGCAGTTCCGCGACGCCATGCGCCAGCGTCTCGCCCGCGGCAAGGTGGAATGCTCTCTGCGCTTCGACCCAGCCGAAGACAACGCCGCGCCGGGGATCAACGCCGATCAGCTCGCCGCGCTCTCCCAGGCGCTGGAGCGGATTCGCGCCCAATTGCCGGAAGCGCCGATGCCCAACGCGCTGGAACTGCTCGCTCACCCCGGCGTGATGGCCACCCAGCGTCTCGACCTGGAGAGCGTCAAGGCCGCCGCACTCGAGCTGTTCGACGCGGCGCTCGGGGATCTGGACGCCGGCCGCGCCCGCGAAGGCGAGCGCCTGGCGGAACTGATTCGCGAGCGCCTGAGCGGCACCCGCGAACAGGTCAACCGGGTGCGCGAACACCTGCCATTGATTCTCGAGCGCCAGCGCGCGCAGCTACTGGAGCGACTGGAAACCGCCAAGACCGAACTCGACCCGCAGCGGCTGGAAGCGGAAATGGTGATGATGGCGCACAAGGCCGACGTCGCCGAGGAACTCGACCGGCTGGAAACCCACGTCACCGAAGTGGAACGTCAGTTGAAGCAGAAAGGGCCGGTCGGACGGCGCCTCGACTTTTTGATGCAGGAACTCAACCGCGAAGCCAACACCCTCTCCTCCAAGGCCATCGTCGCCGATACCACCCGCTGCGCGGTGGAACTGAAGGTGCTGATCGAGCAGATGCGGGAGCAGATTCAGAATCTGGAGTGAGTGTTTGATACTCCTAGCTCAACCCAGATAACTTGGTATCATGCCTTGGTCGAGATGGTTAGGTCTGTCGCGGCTTTCTACCCATTCTAGGAGGTTTGGCAGGCCATTCATGATATTGATCGGTTGTCTGAATCAGCTCGGGAATGTCGCACATCTGTTCGCGCCAATGTTTGATACCGCATTCCCATACAACAAGAATACGCCAGCCCGCCTGATTCAAGGCTCCGTATGCAGTCCGATCACGACGAGTATTGCCCTCAAACTTGGCCTGCCAAAAAGACGGCCTAGTCTTCGGCATCGTGGTATAGAAACAGTTGGCATGTCTATGCCAGAAACAGCCGTGTACAAAGATCACCAGATTATGACGAGGAAGAACAATATCCGGAGAGCCGGAGAGGCCTTTCCGATGCAGCCTGAAGCGGTATCCACGGGCATGCAGATACTTTCTCAGAACGATTTCCGGATGAGTGTTCTGTCCCTTAATCGTCCGCATCATTCGGGAGCGAGTCGGGGAATCAACGATATCAGCCATCACTTCCGCCCTATTATTTCAATTAACACGTTGCAGATTTGACAAATGATGAAGCCCATTCAGATAGTTGATTTGTTTGCCGGCCCCGGAGGGCTGGGTGAAGGCTTCAATTCGATTCGAATGTCCGATGGTTCACGGGCATTCCAGACGCTGATCTCCGTAGAGAAAGAGCCTTCTGCCCATCGCACACTGACACTGCGGGCTTTCTACAGGCTACTACGTGACAGTGAGCTCGGCATGTCGACCTATTATAGCTATCTTCAGGGTGGTACTCATCCGTCTGAAAACGAGAGTACGCAACATCTATGGGAGCAAGCTCGTCAGGAGGCCCTCTGCCTGACACTGGGCAGCGAGGATGGAAACGAAATCCTGGAAAAACGCCTTGGAGAGGAGCTGGACACCGAACAAGACTGGGTGCTGATAGGCGGCCCGCCTTGCCAAGCCTATTCTCTCGCAGGTCGCTCTCGCAATCGCGGCAACAAGGATTATCGACCAGAAAAAGATGATCGACATTTTCTGTACAAAGAATATCTGAACATCATTGCAAGATTTCAGCCATCCATTTTTGTCATGGAAAATGTCAAAGGAATACTTACGTCAAAGGTCGGCCGAGACAGAATATTTGGTCAAATTCTCAGCGATCTACGTGATCCGGCTGCAGCTACCGGGATTCAAGGAACAGAGTTTTCTTCATACGCAAAGGACGGATACACTATCTTTTCGCTTGAGAATTCCGATGTCTACTATCCGGATGGCGGAACATTATTCGAATCTTCTCCCCTAGCAGAGGACAAATATGGAGCTTTTACCATAAGAGCCGAACGTCATGGCATTCCCCAAGCTCGGCACAGAGTGATTCTCGTCGGTGTCAGGAACAATATTGTGCAAGATTTAGGCGCTCCAACTCTCGCCGATATTCTAAAAATCCCGAAAGCCGGGTTGGATGAGCAGGTAACCGCAGCCGATGTGCTTGCCGAGCTTCCCATGCTGCGCAGCGGACTGAGCCGTCAACAGGACTCGGATGAAGCTTGGTGCGACATCATCAAACACCTAGCAACCAGGATTGCAGACGAGCTCACTGTCCATAGCAGTGAGCACGTCAAAGCGACCGACAGAAAACTCATTGTTGAGGAATTGCGCAGAATCTCTAACAAACCGGCCATGGAGCTGAAAAGGAAACCCAGCTCCGAGTCCGTCATTAGGCTCATCCGGCCTACCAACAGGCTAGGCAAGTGGTACCACGGCTCTCAGGCTCCCAATAAAAAGGGCCCTTGGTACAACCATGAAACACGGGCCCATATGGAACAGGACCTAGCCAGGTATCTCTATTGTGCCTCTTTTGCCAAGGTCACAGGGCGTGCACCGAAGGGCAGTCAGGAAATCTATCTCGACTCCCTTACTCCTAGCCATGCAAACTGGAAGTCTGGCAAATTTGCCGATAGATTCAGTGTCATACTGGAAAACCAACCGTCCAAGACCATAACTAGCCACATTTCAAAGGACGGACATTACTTCATCCACTACGATCCGAGTCAATGCAGAAGCTTAACCGTGCGAGAGGCCGCAAGGCTTCAAACCTTTCCGGATGACTACTATTTTGAGGGAAACCGCACCCAACAGTATGTTCAGGTAGGCAATGCAGTACCGCCCCTACTGGCTCGTCTTATAGCTAACCAAGTAGCAAGCGCGCTAGAATTGATACGTAAAAACCATGACCAAGACATATCACGCATCAGTTCGATTTGATACGTATCCGCATCAAGTGGAACAGGAAATCTTCTTGTTAAACATGACTTATTTTGCCGCCCCGCCTGTTTTTTTGGACATTATATGTGAATCTCAAGCTTAATTTTCACATCATAAGCTACGCAGCTCCTGAAGATAACTAGGCGGCCTTGAAAACTCAGCGTTCCTCATCTTTGCCCATGTATCTGCGCGTTTTGCGACCTCAGAAAACTGCTGACCAGGAGCGATTCTATTGAACTCCGCGTTCACAATTATGGCCCAATCCCAGAGCAGATTACGAAGGCTTGTGGAGATGGTTTGGTTTCTCCATATCTGTTCAAGGTCGAGTTTGTCTCCAAGACGATCTGCGACAATTGCAACAACATAAGTAGCAATGTTCACATACCCTTGACGAAAGATAGCTTTTGCATCTTTTGTCTTGATCATGCTCTCGATTGCCTTGAACAAAATGACTTTGGCAATCATCGTCCGATACCATCGAGCGTCGAGCGGATTCGGGACGATCGACGGGTCATCATCGAGGGCGGCCATGAAAGCAGCGAAGTTCTTCTCACCACCGAGAGCCACGTTGTAGGGCTTACCGCGCCAAGCCTCATGATATTTGACGACGTCGTTCTTTGTTAGCTTGCGACGGGGCCCGACCATTGTCTGCAGTTTCCTCCGCTTGGCCGGTGTGGTCCCCTCCCTAAGCAGCATGACGTTATACGCGCCGGCAGCACGCTCATAGAACCAGCGGGTCACACCATCCGGGCACCAAATGTCGTTTGCAAGCTTTTCGAGTTGTACATGGAACGGCCGGTTTGCCGAAAGATCCGATACTTTCACGGCATTCTGGCTGTTCGCGTAGCGTGAGACATTGCTTATCAGGCTCTCGCGAGCTTCGTCCTGTGAGCCCTTTAGGATGATGATCTTGGCGGGAACCATGACGTGGCTAAGGTCGATTGTTCGATCATCACGCGATGCGAAGTAGATCGATGAAGTTGTCTGTCCACCATTCACGATCTGCAGCCCCTTTATGAAGGCAAGGCCCAGACTCCCTTCGTCAGTTCGCTCGAATGAGGCCTCGTCGCAGACAAGAACCAGCCCATTGTTGAAAGCCAAGAAATGTTCCGGCTCCTTTCGGAGTGTTTCCACGATTCCTTTATTAACTGCGCGCTTGGCGCCGAGGAAAGTCCGGACGTTGGCCTCGAGGAGCCGGGTACCGAACCGCAGGTAGAGATCGCGGATGAGCTGCCCCGGAATTGCTGTCAGGACGTACTCGTAGTCCGCATCAGGGTCTGGGACATGGACGCAGGGGAGGAGGCGACCGATCGATTGAACGAGACTGACAGCGAGTTCATCCCGCGGCTTGCCTTCGGTATGCCTAAACAGCCGTTCCATATCCATGGCTTCGACGGCCACTATCTTCTGGTGAACTTCCTTATTCGAGAAGCGTTTGTTCTTGGTTCGGCCATCGGTAATCACGAACACACGAAGTCGGTCGATGTCGCCCCAGTGAGAACGAATGGTCGCAACCAGATCCCTGACCGGATGCGTCGGATCGATCTTTGCATCGAGGTTGCCGCTTGCCGCTCGAAACAGAAAGCGAACGCCTTCGCTTGCGGTTGCGGTGGCATCCGAGTCCCTGAGATCGCTCAGTTCTTCTGTCCCGAAATAGTGGGTCACGAAGAGGTCGAGAGCTGTTTCATCGGAGCTGAGCGCATAGCCCGTAATGCGGAGTTTCGCGTTGCCGACCTTGCCGCTCCAGTGGCAAACGGTTGGTGCCTCGCAGATCCCGGTTTCTTCAACATGCTCCATGACCATTTCCGCAAAAACGAGCTCATCCGAAGGAAATGGGCCTTCGCCGGCCTCTACGCGCTCGGCGATGATGGTCTGCAGATCGGAACGAAAGTTGCGGTGAAAATCGTCGAGGCTCATGTCAATCCAGTCCAAATTCGTTGATCAACTCCGAAAGTCCGATCGAGGGGGCTTCGAGCGCGTCGAGGTCGAGCAAATAGGCAGCTGAGCGGATGGCAGCTGGAAGCGCAGCGCGCGTGAGACGCGGCATGTCACCTTCCGCGCGGAACGCCCTTGCGTCCTTCAATGTAAGTGTGCGCCCGTAGAGCGCTGCATGCTCGTCGAGGTACCCCATCACCATGAGCAGCGCTTCGAACCCGCGTTGCACTCCGGCCAGTCCGAACCTCTCTCGGAGTTCAGTCACAAGATCTACGAGCGAGATCCCATCGGTATTCTCCTCGAAGCGAAAGGCGCACAGGAAGTTGGGCTCCCGGTCACCATCCAGCTGTTCGATGCTGTTGATCCGTGCGAGGAAGCTGCCGGTCCGGACCGTGCTCTTCACCTCTATCGCGCCATCCCGAACGTGAAAGTCTTGAGCCGCCCGCAACGGCCCCTGCCAGCAGTCGAGAGCACCGGCTCCGAGGGAGGTGTCCGTGAGCAGCCTGAGCATCCAGAGTTCGCCGAGCAGGCCGATCTGCGCATCGGACGAAAGAGGACGGTGCGTTCGGGCCATGAAAGCCTGCCATTCCCTGACCCGTTCGAGGAAGGTCTCCATAACATCGCGGCCCGCGCTGTTGGCTGCTGTATCCAGAGTTCTCAAGACATCCACGACCATGATGGCGAAGATGTCGGGGGAGCCCTCCGGCCGCCTGACGAGAGCAATCGCCGTCTTGCCTGTGAATACGGACTGACCCTCAATGCAGGAGACGTCGAAGCCCTTGCCCTCAGGAAGCCTTGCCGGGTTCACCGGCCACGATCCGGGAAAGGAAACGATCAAGGCTTCCCGTCCGAGGGGGAAGTGACACCCCGCCTCGACCGAGACGGCGCCCATATCGGTGAGATGCACAAATCGCCAATCTTCCGCCGCTTCCTGACGTGCAAGCGCTCGCCACGCACGTGCGAGTCCTTCTTCAGTCCACCCACTCATTGAGGCCCCCCCACAGTACGCTGTTGGCGATGTACCTCGAGTTGGACACCCTTCTCTCGGAAGTGCTTGACGGAAAACTGATTGCCCAGGCGACGACCGGATCGGCATTCTTCAGTTCATCGACGCCGGCACTCTCGGGATCGAGCAGATAGAGCATCAGGAGACCACGCTCCCGGCGAGCCCGGACGCCTGCTTCGGTGTCGCCTTCCCCGAGAACGTGACGGATCTGGGGACCTCTCGGCTCTGATGGAGGCTCCTTGCCCTCGTTGCGATCGGTGTCGTTGCGCCACGTTTTCCGGCTGAGCTCCAGTGCAGCCTTCCATTCCGCTTCCGTCAGATCGATTGCTTGATCGCGAGGCGAGATCAGGGTCTTGATCGAGTATCGATCCGCATGTTCGGTCGTGCGCTTGCGCTGGAGCATGTTGACCGAACAACCACCTACCGTGCGGTGCTTGTCGTCCGGGCCGCTGTCCTTCCCGATCAGTGCGACCGTCCAGTTCGTCAGCTCACGATCCTTGTTCATCTCCTCGATGAAGTCCGCGATCAGCGGACTCATGATCCGGAAGCTGGCGGAGTGGGTCCTGTAGTCCCGCAGGAACGAAATGACGTTCAGGGCTGACACATCCCGCCAAAGGTGACCGTTCCACTTCTGACCTTGTGGAAGGAAATACTGATCGTTCAGATCGGTCGATGGACCTAACGTGCTGATGAACCGATCCGTGGCATTGAAGTTTGCAGTGATGTCTTCCTTGCGGTTGGGAAACACGATGGTCTGCAGAAGATCGCCCGAATAGGTCAGCTGCATCGCGCGAGCGTTTCTCATCTTGGCCCGAGAGGTCACCGTCAGCACGGAATGCGATTTCACCCGGAGACCAAACTGTTTTGGCGTGGCGCCAGCCGCGACCATGTTGTCGAACTCCTGGCGCAGCTCTTCGGCCGCATCGGCGATGTGGCCGAACCACTCCACCATTTCCTGCGATGTGTAGAGGCGACAGACATCGAGGTAGCCGTCGCGGTAGCCGAACCATCGCCCCATCTGCATGAGTGTGTCGTACATACGTGCGGTTCGAAGGAAGTAGCTCGTGCAGAGACCCTCGAGCGTCAGACCACGCGCCAGCTTGTCACCGCCGATGGCAATCACCTTGAGGCCAGTGGCATCATTTTCGGCGTAGTCGAGTGCATCCTTGGCCGTCCCGTTGATTTCGCGCACGCGAATGTCTGATAGGACGTCGGGGAGGACGCCACGAATGTCCGCCCACGAGAAGTCCTCTAGCGTTTCTCCTTCGACGAGGGCAGAGCGGATTCCCTTCATGCCTGGCAGGAAGGTCTTTTCATATTCCTTGCGCATGGACGCCTCGAGGTTCTCGAGCTCGATGCCGCGGTTGTAGCGGCCCTTCAGATCTCGCACGTACTCTGCGACTTGGTTGACGACAGCGTTCTGTACCGAGGTAAAGCGGGTAACGTGGATGAGCATCGAGGAGTGTTTGCTGCCCTGTCCGCGCAGCTTCCTCACGGCACAGGCGTAGACGAAGGAGCGGATCGCTTCTGCGAGCGAGTCCGGCACACGGTCCCCCCCCCGCCATCGCGGCCGGTAGCCGTTCTTATGTCGTGTCGGCATCCACGGCTGGAACTCATCGTCCGACAGCGGGCGCACCAGAGGCAGGTCTTCCGGCGTGCTGGAAGCTGATCCGAAGACACGACCCGGTCCGACATAATTCGATGGCGCCGCAAGGCTGGTGATAAAGGCTGCGGGGAAGAGGTCCGGTCCGTGCTCCTGAGTCTCCCCACGGTCATGAATGAAGATGTTTGCGAAAGGCGTCGCCGTGTAGCCGACATATGCTTTTCGCGAGAAGTGGTGGAGTATTGACCGGATCAATCTGTTGATAGTCTTGGGTTCGTGTTCGAGATCCGGTATGCCGAACTCGTCTACGATATCTTCGCCCGTATCGACAGATCCGTGATCGGACTCGTCGTCGATAACCATGAGAGGCAGGTTGGTGACGAGTTTACGACCTGTTTCGGGGTCGATGTGATTGGCGACACGGTTGCGGATCCAGTGCAGCAGGCGCTCCAGCACCGTCTTGTTCTTCTTGACCACGAACAACCATGGTCGCTGCTCCGGGCTTATGTTCATCTTCGCCGCAACGGCCGTATTGAAGTCGCCCTTGTCGCTGCGATTGGTTGCAGCGTTGGGACGGACCGACATGTCCTTGTCGATCAGTCCCACCCCTACTGCTGGAAGCTCTTCAGCGTCAGCGATAGTGGCAAAGCCAAGAAAGCCCTCATCGAGGCGGATCTGGGTCTGGGCTCTGAGGTTGTTGTGCAGGCCAGCCAACACGATGATGATCTTGTAACCGGCGTCGGCGGCTTTGCAGATCAGTCCGGTATAATTGCCGGTTTTTCCCGACTGAACATGACCTACGACCAGACCGCGACGATCCCATGCGCCTTCCCGGATCGGGTCCTCGAGTTGCGACAGGACTTCATCCGTTGCCACGTCTAGGGCGTCGAGGGCCGTCCAAGGGATGCGTGTCTCCATGTATTCGGAGTAGCGCTGCCAGTACGTCCAGCCTTTCTTCCTTTCCGCATCGAGCCAAGCAATATGGTCCTCACCGCTGGATAGCGTAGCGTTGTCACCCACGGTGCGGCTTGATCGACGGATCAGCTCGTCTACAAGTGCATCCCGATCAACAAGGGCAAAGTCCTCTTCCATCATGATTGTGAGCTTGTTGAGCTCCTTCTCGATCATCTCCGGGGTGACGGAACTCTGGGCACGCTCCGCCGCAAGTCGGAGCATGTTCTGCGCGATGGAAAGGATTGAATCGAAGGCCTTCTGGTTTAAAATCGTCATTGCCTGTCTTTTACCTCAAGGGCTGAAACCAGATCGAGATGTCGATCAAATGGGGGCGTGCGACCGAGCCGTTCGCGCGCCTCGGTCGGGCTAAGTCCGCGAAACGTCACCAGCGCTTCAAACATAGAGGACAGCGTCTCCATAACTTCGTTGTCGGGCGCTCCGACGAAACCTGTCCTTGGCGTTTCCTTATCTTCCGTCGTATCCAGCCAAATACGCTGAACAGGAACGGTCTCCTCGATGAGCCTGAGAAGAGAAAGAATATCGGACTTGACCGGACCGGCGCGATTAAGGATCGAGGCAACGAGGTCGTGGTCACGGGCAATCCGGTAGGATGTCCCTTGTACCGAACGCCTCACCTGCCAAGCCCCTGCTACCGCGCTCGAGCGCGTTCCAGAAGCTGGGGTGATATACCCACGGTGGGCGAAAACCCGTCTCGCCGTGTCGCGTGCTTCCGATGCCAAACGATGGAGCTGAGAGCGCAGCCTTACTGGTGGACTGGCCGTCGATTTCAGGACATTGATCTTCCAATCGGCGTCAGCGCTGTTCGGTATGTCGAGCCGGATGCGGGCAAGCCTGTGGGCTTCATCGCACGACCATGGCTTACCGCCGTCGCCGAGGCCCAGCCAACTTCCCGCGAGAAGGAGGCGCTTGTTGCGGTAGACATAGAAACCCTCCTGCTGCGTCCATCCTCCAGGCCCCGCTGCGACTTCCTGCTCGGCGGGCTTGAGCATGTCGCGATGAGGAAGGACATGGCCTTGAGCTGTCACACCAGTGGTGTGGAGGATCCGATACACGGGGCTTTCGAGTGCCTTGCCGGGGTGCCCCACAAGATACGGATCCCAAGGCTTCACTTCTCTACTATTGAGCAGAAGGCGAAGGTCGGGCTGCGGGCCGTCAAGAAAGCGATGAAAGGTCATCGCAAGGTGCGCCTCGATACGATCAACAAGCTCGATCATGTCTGTGGCGTTAAACCCATCGGTCACGATACGGTCAAGGTTTTCCCAAAGCACGATCGTGCCGTGTTCCATCTTCACAAGTGGCGCAATCAGATGCTCTGACCCCGGCGCAGGGCCTTCAAAGAGTGGCCATTCTGTACCTGGTTCTTGACCAACAAGAGAGAGATCCCAGCGCAGGCACACGACCGGCCCGCCGTTCTTCCGACTAGCCACGGTCAGTCGCCGAGCCTGCGAGAAGCTTGCTGTCTTCAATCCCAGCCCAAAGCGCCCCAAGTCGCTGGCAGCGCGTTCAGCCTTCGGATCGCGTGCACCGAGCCGCATGCCAGTCTCAAGGGTTCTATCGTCCATGCCATCGCCGTCGTCGACGACCCGCACCCAACTTTCCGGACCGGCCCACTCTAGATGAATAGATACCTCTCGCGAATTCGCCGAGATCGAATTGTCGATCAGATCGGCAAGTGCGGTCGCAGGCGCATAACCGAGGCCCCGCAGAGACTCGAGCATCGCCCCCGCATGAGGAGGAGCATTCCGTACACTCATGCCATCACATTCCCAGCAGTTCTCGAAGGCGACGCTTGCGTCCCGGAAGGGACAGGCGGCCGAGTCCCTTGGCTTCAATCTGGCGGATACGCTCTCGCGTAAGTCCATAGAGCTGAGCGATCTCTTCCAGGGTCATTTGGGTATCACATCCGATGCCAAAGCGCATTCGGATTACGTCTGCCTGACGCTCTTGCAGCTCGGCAAGAATATCCGTGACAATCGCTTCTGTTTCAGCCTGATCGAATACATCCTCTTCCGCAGGCTCGGGCAGCAGATCGTCCCAGTCATCAATGCTGTCGGGATACTCGGCCTCGCGGGGGATGCTGCGGAACTGCCGCACTTCATCAAGTGTCCATTCCAGCTCCGCAGCGAGTTCATTGTCGGAAACCCTGCCATTCGCCCAAATGTCCAGATTTTTGAACGCACAATCAAGGTTCACGAGATTTTCATGCCTGTGCACAGGGACACGGATAGAAGCACCCTCGTCTGCACGCCATCTGTTCAGCGCCTGCTTCATCCAGAAAGTACAATAGATTACGAATCTGGTCCCACGCGTCGGGTCAAAGCGCCTCGTCGAGCGCTGCAAGCCCGTAAAAGCCACCTGAAAAACATCTTCCGGGTCCTCACCGTCCTCCACATTCCTTGCTGAGAAACGCCGCGCATAGGCAAGGTGCTCAATAATTAACCGCTCGTTGGCTGCTTCGTACCTTGAAATCAGCTCGCCCAACCGGATTGAATGATCGACGCTCTCCCTTCCTTTCTTGAAAGATCGAACTAACTCTTTGTGGAACACAAGAGAAAGGTCTAGGGCCTCAAGCGCCGCAAGTGCTTCTCGTCGCTGTTTTCCATCCATTACGCGACCATTGGCTTGCCAAGACCTCAAGGCTTCAACAGCTGACATCACCTCGGCCGTTTCGGTGTGATCGGGGCGCAACGGAATGATTGTCCGCAACGAAACCGAACCGGGTTCCCGGGTCCCGTCGCGGATGCTGTCTAGGACATCGACGATCATTTCGACGACAATTTCGGAAGTAAGAATTTCCAATTGGAGTTCCTGCTTCGCACGAACCATTGGTTCTAATAGCTGCAGTTCGTTTGCCCTATCCATCACGAAGCGTTGCGTTCCTGGAAAACTCGTCTTGCGAGTCAGGGTCGCCTCAATCGCTTCAGCAAGCTCCATAGGCAATACGATTGATCTGGCATTCCAAAGCCCAGCTTCGTACTCCTGGGCTTGACCGATAAAGTCAAAACCCGCACTTTCCAAAGTGCGCTGAAGGTTGATGCGTAGTTCGTCGAGGTCACCATTACCTTCGCAGAGGAAAATTAACTGGTCGACATCATCAATAGAGCACCAGCCCTTTGCCAATATTTCTTGTGCCCAGCTGATGCAGATCTTCGGATCGATCGAAAGCCGCGTTCCGCTCTGAATGACAGCGCGCTTAAGTGATTTCCGACCGCGGTTGCGAACCTTGAGAAAGTCATGTTCTGCACCGTGATCCGCTTGTATTGCGGCGCTGGCGCCAATCCCCTCTCCGGCAATCGGCGCGGGAGAAAGGTCTAAATGCCAATCCCCGTCCTGTTCGTCGGAAACTACAGATGCCGAGCTGACGAGCGCAATGAACTCCCCCGACGCAGTTTCCCCTGTATGTTGGTCGAAGAATTCCTCAGGCTCTGCCTCGGCCTCAAAACTCAGGATGTCATCAGGGTCGTCGGTCGTATCATCCGACTCAATCTCTCTAACCATATCGAAACCATGCTCTAACCCCGCGTCAGTTCCGCCCAGGGCCGTGTCGATCTCCGATATATCATCGTGCTCGCTGGCCGTCGCCAGTGAAGTCGCAACAAGCGAGGAGAGGAGTTGTGCGGCCAAGAGGAGTTGTGCGGCCAAGCGGTTGCCTTCGGCAAATGCCACGTCAGCGGGTGTCTGCCAGTCATGATTCAGTGCCCTAGGGTCAGCACCCGACCGAATTAAGAGATCGCAAACAGCAAGATTTCCTTTGCGCGCCGCAAGATGGAGCGACGTGTCGCCCTTTGGGTCGACAGCATGCACGCGAGAGGACGCCGCAAAATCGGCAAGCCTTTCGAGCCTACCTTCAGCAATCAGCCGGATCTCGACGGGGTCAAGAACGAGGCTTTCAGTTTCGCTTATCTGCTGGGCGCACCTACTAAGGTCCCAGGACAGCCTATCCATGATCTTTATGGCACCCCCTCCTGTTGAGAAGCACGATCTGCTGATCTTGCTACTCCTTGGTGGCAGGTTCTGTATCCAGCCTCAGCAATCTGAGCGCGAGATAGAGAAACAACTGTGCTTTGGGCAGCAACGGCGTCGGCACGAACGCCTGACAAATAATGCTGCCAGCGATGCTGGGAAGATGGTGACCGGTCAAGTCGCGATACATTCGCCTTGCCTCGAAGTTAACGCATATTGCGAGACTATTTCATTTTATGTCCCAAGTTGAAATAACGAACACCCCTATTTCAAATTCCGATACTCCCGTTGGACAATAGCGGGCCTTCGCCTTCCTAGCACTAACTCCACCCCTTGAACGCTTAACAGCACATCACGACGCCCAGAGCCCGTCTCTGAAGTCAAAACCACTACCAACCCTCGACTATCGACGTAAAACCATCCCGATTCTGGCTGTGATCGGCAACCTTTGTGTCCTTGGCTTTGCCGCCGTGAAGGAATACCTTTCGATTTCCAAGGATGGCCTCTTAGCGACTTCCGCGATGCCCCGCCGGGACATTCTGACGCTTGTCGCGCTGCTGCTGGTAGCGCTCAACCTCCGCCCCGCGCTGACTGGCGTGTCGCCGGCGCTCGGCAGCATTGGCGACGCGCTGACTTTCAGGCAACGGCTATCCGTCGTCCCGCATCAGCGCCATGAGCGGTGCATTGATAAAAAGCCGTTCTTTTCCGGCCTGCCTCGCTTCCAACACGCCGATTTCCACCAACTGCTTGAGATAGACAGACGCGGTCTGGCGTTTGGCGATGTCGCGCTCGACGAGATTGCCGATACGGCAATACGGCTGTTCGAAAATCAGCTGTACCAGCGCGTGGCTGTAGAGCTTGGGTAGCGCCTTTTGAATATGATCGCGCGTCTCGCCCATCAGGCGCCGAATCGCCGCGATTTTTGCCGTCGTCCAGCGTGCCGTCTGCTCGACTGCCTTCAACATGAACAGAATCCAGGGCTCCCAATCGTCGCCGGCGGAAACGGACAGCAGCAGGCGGTAGTAGTCGCTCTTGTGGCGGACGATATAGCGGCTCAGATAGAGGCTCGGCAGCGTCAGCAGGTTGCGTTCGATGAGAAACAAGATATTGAGAATACGTCCGGTACGGCCGTTGCCATCCAGAAACGGGTGGATGGCCTCGAACTGATAGTGCGCGATCGCCATTCTGACTAAGGGGTCGAGATCATCTTCGACGTGCAGAAACTGTTCCCAGTTCCCCAACAGATCACGAAGCAACGGCTCGCCGACGGGAGGCGTATAGATGACTTCGCCGGTGCGCTGATTGCTGAGCGTCGTACCCGTCACCCTGCGGACACTCATCTCGATGCCCTTGAGCGTTGTGCAAATGATTTCAGCAGTGCCGACGGTCAGCGGGCGGGATTGGATCTGGCGGACGCCGTCATGGAGCGCCGTCCGATAGCGTAATGCTTCCCTTGTCGCCGGGTCGGCGAGTGTATCTTCTTCGGCAAACTGGAACAGCTTGTCGGTCGTGGTGACGATGTTCTCGATTTCGGAGCTGTCCTGCGCCTCGAGCATTGGCAGCAGATTGATCAATAGCCCCTGATCCGGCAGCAGCTCGCCAGCCTGTTTCAGTTCGGCCAGTGCCGCGCGCGCTTCGATACAGGCTTTGAGGATGGCCCTCGTCTCGATATCGCCGACTTCTGGCGGCAAGCGTGGAATGTCGTTGAACGGCGTGTCGGGCTGCCAGGGCATAGGGAGTTCTCGAGACAGTTCCAGTTAGCTTGTGTCGATGCTATCGACTCATCCGACAGATCATGTTCACGGTATTCAAAAAAATCGACATGACGCGGCGGTCATGTCGATGCTATCGACACGTCTACGCGTCGTATAGAGAAAACGCCAAAATCTCGACATGAATCACGCGACCTGTATAGAAAGCGGAACATTCTATACAGATCACTGAGACCAAGACGCCTCGTCCACACCCTCCTGGCGCCATCGATAGCCGGATGTGACATACGACGACCATATCTCGTTTTCAGGCGCGGAGGTCGACGGCTCCACCAAGCGGATACCGCATCTGGCTAGACCTCGAGATGCCAAACTGGAGCCAACCAGAATGCATTCCTACCTTAACTTTCTAGTGACTCATCTACCCCCGCAGCGGCGCAAGCCCAGGCGCGATCATGTTCTCCGGCCGCAGGATATCGGCGAGCGCGGTGGCATCCAGCAGGTTCTCCTCCAGCACCAGCTCCAGCACGCCGCGTCCGCTCGCCAGCGCCTGCTTGGCGATGCGCGTGGCGTTGTCGTAGCCGATGTGCGGGTTGAGCGCGGTGACCAGCCCGATCGACTTCTCGACCATCTCGCGGCAGTGCGCCTCGTTGGCGGTGATGCCGTCGATGCAGTGTTCGCGCAGCATGTGCATGGCGCGGGTCAGCAGGCGGATGGAGTCGAACAGCTTGTAGGCGATCAGCGGCTCCATCACGTTGAGCTGGAGCTGCCCGCCCTCGGCGGCCATGGTCAGCGCCAGGTCGTTGCCGATCACCTCGAACGCCACCTGGTTGACCGCCTCGGGGATCACCGGATTGACCTTGCCCGGCATGATCGAG
>NZ_CALFQK010000171.1:0-8133 GCF_937921195.1 uncultured Salinicola sp. | reverse complement strand
TCGCGCCATGAGCCAGCAGCCCTCCGAGGAAAAGACGCTACCGCCGTCGACGAAGAAGCTTCGCGACGCGCGCAAGAAGGGCCAGGTCTCCCAGAGCGCGGACCTGGTCACTGCCATGGTGTTGCTGGCCTGCACGCTCTACATCGCGGTCAGCGCCAGCGATATCATCGCCCGGGTACAGGGCCTGCTCGAGGTGACATCGAGACTCTATACCGAGCCGTTCGATTCGCTGTGGCCGCGCCTGATGGCACAGGCGGGCGAGGTGCTGCTGCTTTCGGTGGTACCGCTGGTGGCGCTCACGTTCGTGATCATCGTGCTGACCAACATCGTGGTCTCGCAGGGTTTCATCTTCGCCACCGAACCGGTGCTGCCCAAGGCGGAGAAAGTCGACCCGGTACAGGGTTTCAAGCGCATCTTCTCGATGCGTGGCCTGATCGAATTCCTCAAGTCGCTGTTCAAGATGGTGGCGCTGGGGGTCGCCCTGATCGTGGTCTATGGCCTGGGCCTGCAGTCGCTGATGGAGTCATCCAGCTGCGGTTTCGGCTGCATTCAGGGCACCTTCCTCGATCTGCTGCAGCCGCTGGTGATCACGGCGCTGATCGCGTTCCTGCTGGTCGGCGGCTTCGACGTGATGCTGCAGCGCTGGCTGTTTCGACGCGACCAGCGCATGACCAAGACCGAGCAGAAGCGGGAGCGCAAGGATCAGGAAGGCGACCCGACGATGAATCAGGAGCGCCGCAAGCGGCGACGCGAGATGCATCAGCTGAATGCCAAGGTCGGCGTGCAGCACGCCTCAATGATGATCGGCACCGAAGATGGCTGGCTGGTCGGCATTCGCTACGTACGCGGGGAAACGCCGGTACCGCTGGTCACCTGCAAGGCATCGCCGGAACAGGCCGCGGAGCTGCTGGCGAGTGCCAACTCCCGCCACATCCCCCGGGCAGCGGACGCCACGCTCGCCGCCAGCATTGCCAGACGGGCCAGCAATGGCGACCCGATACCCGATGGGACCTTCCAGTCGGTGGCCGACCTGCTGGTGGCCGCCAAGCTGATCTGAGTGTCAGTCGACATCCTCCACCGCCAGCGCGCGGGCGATCCATCGCCGGAGATTGGCGGCGGTAGCCGATTCGCGGTCGTACAGCAGGCGGTAGGTCATCGGCGCCACCACCCCGTCGACCAGCCGGTCCAGAGATGGCACCGCCGCCTCGCCGCGCGAGAGCGCGCGCTCCCGCAGCGTCGCCATGAGCGATTCGCTGTAGCGACAGCAGCGTTCGCGACGTCCGTTGTCCGCGCTGGCCATCACGTCGTTGAGTGCGCGCTGCCCCGGCACCGAGGTCATTTCCTCGAGATACTGCTCGCCCCAGGCCTGCAGGTCGCCGGCCAGGGTACCGGTATCCACGGGATCGTCATCGGGGCGCATGCGCTCTACGGAGACGTCGGCGACCAGTTCCGCCAGATTGCCCCAGCGCCGGTAGATCGTCGACGGCGTGACGCCGGCATGTTCGGCGACCTGGGGCACCGTCAACTCATCGCGCGACTTTACCGCCTGCAGCTCGCGAACGGCCTGATGGACGGCTTCCTGTACCCGGGCACTGCGCCCGCCCGGTCTGACGGCTTCTTTGATCGGCATGGCGGTTCACTGATGAAAACACAAACGCAAAATATTTGCTTTATGAGCCTGCTAAGTTCAAACTCTCTCTAACGCAAAATTTTAGCATTAATGGACTCCCTCATGTCACCTCCACCTTCATCCCCGTCGACCAATGTCTATCCGGCCCCCCGGCTCGGTTCGCTGGTCTACTACGCGGTATTGATGGTGACGTTTCTCGCGGCCTCGAGCGCCCCGACGCCACTCTACCGGATCTATCAGACCAGTTGGCACTTCTCCACGACCTGGCTGACGCTGGTGTTCGCGAGTTATGTCTTCGCGCTGCTGCTGGCGCTGCTGGTCACCGGTTCGCTATCCGACTACATCGGCCGGCGGCCAGTGGTGGCGATCGCCATCGTCGGCGAGATCCTGTCGCTGCTGCTGTTCGTGGTCGCCGACGGGCTCGTCTGGGTGCTGGCAGCGAGGATTCTGCAGGGCGCGGCGACCGGTATCGTGACCAGTGCCCTGGCCGCGGCGATGCTCGACAGCGACCATACCCGCGGGCCGGTACTGGCGAGCATCGCGCCGCTCTCCGGAATGGGCCTCGGCGCGCTGTTCGCCGGCCTGCTGGTGACCTACGCGCCGGCGCCGATGCGTCTGGTCTATCTGGTGCTGATCGTCCTGCTCGTCATCATGGGAGCCTGTCTCAAGCGCATTCCGGAGAGCGTCACGCCGCGTCCCGGCGCGCTGGCGGCACTTCGCCCTCGTGCGACGATTCCCCCATCGGTGCGAGGACCGCTGTTTCGGGTCGTCCCGGCCGTCGTCTCCTCCTGGGCGCTGGGGGGGTTCTCGCTATCGCTGGGCCCCACGCTGGTGGAGACGATCAGTGGCGTTCACAACCCGCTGGTAGGATGCCTGATCACCTTTCTGCTCCCGTTCATCGGCGGCATCAGCGTGCTGATCCTGCGCGCCAAGCCGCCGCGCCTGGCGGTACTGCTGGGTACCGCCTGCCTGATCGTCGGCATGCTCGGTTTGCTGCTGGGGGTCCATCAACGGGCGGTGGGCATACTGCTGGTCGGGACGGCGATCGCCGGCATCGGTTTCGGCGCCGCGTTCATGGGCGCCATGCGCGTCGTCATGCCCCTGGCACCGCCCACCGAACGATCGGCGTTGATGGCGGCGTTCTACGTCATCTGCTATCTGTCCGCCAGCACGCTGGCGCTGTGTGGCGGAATCGCGACCCAGCACCTGGGCCTGATACCCACCATCTACGCCTACGGCAGCCTGGTGGCGCTGCTGTCACTGGCCGCGTTCGTCGGTACCTTGACCCAACGCCAGCCCGAGGCCGAGCCCCGGGCCAGATGCACCAACCCGGCCTAGGCCGGGCTTTCGACGGCCTGGCGTTCCAGCGTGCGACAGAGATCGCCGTCGAGCTTGAGCGCTGCCGCCAGTTGATCGAGCCAGGCCCGCTCCATCGGGTTCTGGTCGTCGACGATCGCCACGCTGGCCAGGTAGACCTCGCGGGCGGCCTGGGGCGAATCGGCATCGCGGGCGATGGCATTGGCATCCAGTGGTGCGGACATCTGCTGCTCCACCCAGGCGTGAAGTTCATCGTCGGCGCCAAGCGCGTCGATCTGCTCGGCCAGCGCGGCCCGCTCCTGAGCATCGATGTGGCCGTCGGCACGCGCGGCGGCGATCATCGCCCGCAGAATCACCAGGCTGCGGCTCTCCTGCCGCTCGCCGGAGAGCTGCTCCAGCGGCTGGTCGGTTGCTGTCGTCGCTTCGGCGGGCGCCGATTTCTGCTCCTGATGCGCCTGCCAGGCTTTCCAGGCCAGGGCGCCCAGACCGGCCAGGGCGCCGTACTTGATCGCCTTGCCGCCCATGCTGCGGCCACGCTTGCTGCCGACCAGCATGCCCAGCGCGCCACCTCCCAGCAGCGATTTGGCGTCGAAGCCACCGATACCCGACGACGAGCCCTTTCCGCCCCCGGCCTGTTTCATGATCTGCGATAGAATTTTCTGTGCGTTCATTACCCCTCCATTCACCCCGTTGCATGATCATCCTGCACTGCTATAGACCGCCATCGGGCCCGGAGGTTTAACCCGAGGGACGATCGGCTCAATCGATCAGCGCCGGACGACGGGAATCGGCGTGAAATTCGAACGCATCGGCAATGTCCCGGGCGATGACCCGGGGCTCGGAGAGTGGCGGCAGCGCCTCGGGGGAGAAATAGGCGGCATCGTGCACTTCATGCCCGGGGTCGAGCGGGCCGCCGTCGAGCCGCTCGCAGAGGAAGAACAGCTTGTAGAAATCGAGCACGTCGGCCGGATAGGCATGCTTGGCCTTGTGGCGGATGGCGTAGAGCCGCTTGGCTTCGACCTTGACGCCGGCCTCCTCCCACACCTCCTTGATGGTGTTCTCGGCAGCCGAGAGCCCGACCTCGGCGTAGCCGCCGGGCATGGTCCAGCGCCCGTCCATCTTCTCCTTCACCAGCAGGATCCTGCCGTCGTCGATGATCGCCGCACGCACATCGATCTTCGGCGTGACGTGTCCCTCGCCCTTGCCCAGCGCCAGGTTCACGCGCCCGATGGGAATATCGCCCAGCGCCGCCATCATCGAGGCCGAAATCTCGGCGACTTCTTCATAGCGCTCGCGATCGAACTTGTCGCGACAGTAGTGCAGCCCAGTGTCGGCCAGAGCCGAGAGCCGCTTGGCCCAGGCCAGCCATTGATCTTCCATGAGGCGGTTTCCGATCGCAGAGGGTGGATGACAACACATGTTCGCCCAAAGACTAACAACTGTGGCCGAAGACGTCAGGCAGCGACATGGTGCGGACGTGAAAAAGCCCTTCCGCAGAAGGGCTTTCCAGGCGAGAGCTCGCGAAGACGCTGGCGCCATCAACCGGCGGCAGGCGCCTCGCCGTCCGGTCGCGGGCCGTGGTGAGGTCCACGCGGCGGCTTGGTCAGCGCTTCGAACGCCGTGACCTGCTCGTCGTCGAGCACCGAGGAGAGCGCACTGTGACGCTGTTCCAGCAGCTGCTTGAACTGCGCACCACGCGCGTCCCGTGATTCGTCATCGCCCTTCACGTCGGGACGCTTCAGTTGATGCAGCCCGTCGAAGAAGGTGCGTTCGGCGTTGAGCACCTTGGCACTCTGGTCCTGATCGAGATTCCAGGTCGCGAACAGCGGCGCATAGCGCTGCTCGAGCTGGGCGGTCATCTGCTCGGGATCCAGGCGCGGTCCGCCGTGGTGACGCATCATCGGCGGCCGCGGGCGCTCCAGCATCTGGTAGGCGTGGAGCTGCTCGTCGGTGAGCACGTCGGTGAGTTGCTCGCGCTGCTGCTGGAGCAGGGACTCCATCGCGGCCCGGCGCTGCTCGGGCGCTGCCTGGTCATCGTTGCCACGCAGTTGCTGGAGACCGGCGCGGAAATCGCTGTCGGCCTGGGCGAGGCTTGCCAGTTTATCGTCATCGAGATTCCAGCTGGCGACCACCGCCTCCTTGAGCGGGTCGGCGTGCGCCATGCGTGCCTCGTGGGGCGCAGGCGGCTTGGGTTGTTCGGCCGGTGCAGCCATGGCCAGCGGTGACAAGGTGGAAGCGGTGACGGCCAGCGCGATGAGTGACTGGTGAAATTTCATGACTTCGACTCCGGTTGCGCACCGGGACGCGGTGCAGGAGCACTATCTCGTGGCTTCGTGCAGGCAGTGTGCAGTGAGCGAGGAAGGTCGAATCACGACATCGGCAAGTGCCGAGATCCATCGCTCGATCCACCGGTGCCAACGGGCATAAAAAAACCGCCCCGGTCGGAGCGGTTCTTCAAGGCGCAATTGAGAATGGCTGCAATAGCTCGTGAAGTGCTGAATAAATCGACGAGCGGGTTAAAGCACAAGGCGTACGGAGCACAGGATCCGGAGCCTATGGGGTATAGGTGAGGATTCCGATCGGACCGGCGCCCCGGCACCGCACAACGCAGTGATTTTCCCGCGCAGACATTTAGTCAGTGCTTCCCTCAGAACGCCCAGTCGTCGTCTTCCGTGCTGACCGTCTTGCCAATCACGTAGGAGGAGCCGGAGCCGGAGAAGAAGTCGTGGTTCTCGTCGGAGCCGGGCGAGAGCGCGGCGAGGATCGCCGGGCTGACGTCGGTGACGCTGGCCGGGAACAGCGCTTCGAAGCCCAGGTTCATCAACGCCTTGTTGGCGTTGTAGTGAAGGAACTTCTTGACGTCCTCGGTCAGGCCGACGTCGTCGTAGAGCGCCTCGGTGTACTTGACCTCGTTGTCGTAGAGCTCGTGGAGCAGCTCGTAGGCGTAGATCTTGATCTCTTCCTGGCGCTCCGCCGGCAACTGGGCCAGCTGACGCTGGAACTTGTAGCCGATGTAGTAGCCGTGGATCGCCTCGTCGCGAATGATCAGGCGAATCAGGTCGGCGGTATTGGTCAGCTTGGCGCGGCTGGACCAGTACATCGGCAGGTAGAAGCCGGAGTAGAACAGAAACGACTCGAGGAAGGTGCTGGCGACCTTGCGCATCAGCGGATCTTCGGCGCGATAGCGTTCGAGGATCAGCTCGGCCTTCTTCTGCAGGAACGGATTCTCCTCGCTCCAGCGGTAGGCGTCGTCGACGTCGCGGGTGGCGCAGAGCGTGGAGAAGATCGAGCTGTAGGAGCGCGCGTGGACCGACTCCATGAAGCTGATGTTGGTGATCACCGCCTCTTCGTGCGGGGTCACGGCGTCGTCGATCAGCGCCGGTGCGCCGACGGTGCCCTGGATGGTGTCGAGCAGGGTCAGGCCGGTGAACACGCGGATGGTCAGTTGCTGCTCGTGCTCGGTCAGGGTGTTCCAGGACGGGATGTCGTTGGAGAGCGGAATCTTCTCCGGCAGCCAGAAGTTGCCGGTGAGACGGTTCCAGACCTCCAGGTCCTTGTCGTCCTGAAGGCGGTTCCAGTTGATCGCATCGACCCGGTTCAGATGACGGGCGACAGAGGTGGGCATATCCATGAGAGTGTTCTCGTTCGGTTGGCGCCGGAAAGACTCGCTTCAACCCGGCGCGTTCGCTCGATTGAATCAAAACGGCTTGTTCGGCTGACAATCGCAAAATTGGCGAGCGATGGTCAGGCAAGGCGAAAGTCGGCGAAAGAGCGGAGTTTACGGGGTGTAAATGAGCACCTTGAGCCGACTTTCAACACAGCATGACCGAGCGCAGCCATTTTGCCTCTTTACAGCGTGCAGGAAACGCACCCCTCGACTTCCGTTCCCTCGAGAGCGGCCTGACGCAGACGAATGTAGTAGATCGTCTTGATACCCTTGCGCCAGGCGTAGATCTGCGCGCGGTTGACGTCACGGGTGGTCGCCGTGTCACGGAAGAACAGCGTCAGCGACAGGCCCTGGTCGACGTGCTGGGTCGCCTCGGCGTAGGTGTCGATGATCTTCTCGGGACCGAGCTCGTAGGCGTCCTGGTAGAACTCCTGGTTATCGTCGGTCAGGTACGGCGCCGGGTAGTAGACGCGGCCCAGCTTGCCTTCCTTGCGGATCTCGACCTTGGAGGTGACCGGATGGATGCTCGAGGTCGAGTTGTTGATGTAGGAGATCGAGCCGGTGGGCGGAATCGCCTGCAGGTTGCGGTTGAACAGGCCGTGGGCCATCACCGATGCCTTCAGCTCGCGCCAGTCGTCCTGGGTCGGAATGGCGATGCCGCTCTGCTCGAACAAGCCGCGCACCTTCTCGGTCTTCGGCTCCCACGCCTGTTCGGTGTACTTGTCGAAGTACTCGCCGCTGGCATAGGTGGACTGCTCGAAGCCGGCGAAGCGCTGGTTGCGCTCGATGGCGATGCGGTTGGAAGCGCGAATGGCATGGAACGCGATGGTGTAGAAGTAGATGTTGGTGAAATCCAACCCTTCTTCGCTACCGTAGAGGATATGCTCGCGCGCCAGATAGCCGTGCAGGTTCATCTGCCCCAGGCCGATGGCGTGGGACCTGGCGTTGCCCTCGGCGATCGACGGCACCGAGGTGATGTTGCTCATCTCGGAGACCGCGGTCAGGCCGCGAATGGCCGCTTCCACCGTGGTGCCGAAGTCCGGCGAGTCCATGGTCTTGGCGATGTTGAGCGAGCCCAGGTTGCAGGAGATGTCCTCGCCGATGTGACGATAGCCGAGATCGTCGTCGTACTCGGTCGGCGTGTTGACCTGCAGGATCTCCGAGCAGAGGTTCGACATGTTGATCCGGCCGTGGATCGGGTTGGCACGGTTCACCGTGTCCTCGAACATCAGATACGGATAGCCGGATTCGAACTGCAGCTCGGCGATGGTCTGGAACAGCTCGCGGGCGTTGATCTTCTTCTTGCGGATGCGGCCGTCGGCGACCATCTCCTCGTACTTCTCGGTGACGCTGATGTCGCCGAACGGCACGCCGTAGATGCGCTCCACGTCGTAGGGCGAGAACAGGTACATCTCCTCGTTGCGCTTGGCCAGCTCGAAGGTGATGTCCGGCATCACGATGCCCAGCGACAGCGTCTTGATGCGGATCTTCTCGTCGGCGTTCTCGCGCTTGGTGTCGA
>NZ_CALFQK010000170.1:0-30282 GCF_937921195.1 uncultured Salinicola sp. | reverse complement strand
ACAGGATGACATCGTCGCCGTGATCGACTGGATCGCGAGCCAGCCATGGTGCGACGGCAACGTCGGCATGATGGGAATCTCCTGGGGCGGGTTCAATTCGCTGCAGGTGGCCTCTCGTCAGCCTCCGGCGTTGAAAGCGATCATCGCCGTCGGTGCCACCGTCGATCGCTATCACGACGACGTGCACTACAAGGGCGGCGCGATTCTCAACGAGCATTTTGGCTGGGCAGCGTCCTCGCTCTCGTTCATGTCCCGGCCACCCGACCCCATGCTTCGTCCGGACTGGCGAGAGCTCTGGTGTCATCGGCTGGAGCGTCAACCCTTCGTCGCCGAGAACTGGTTCTCCCACCAGACTCGTGACGACTACTGGCGACACGGCTCGGTCTGCGAGGATTACTTGCGCTTGAAGACGCCGATCCTTGCCGTCGCCGGCTGGGCGGACGCCTATGTCAACTTCGTCGCCGAGCTGCTCGAGCACGCCGATTGTCCGCGCCTGGGGATCGTGGGGCCCTGGCCTCACGCCTATCCGCATGTCGCCATACCGGGGCCGACGATCGGTTTCCTCCAAGAGGCGCTGCGCTGGTGGGATCACTGGCTCAAGGGGGTCGATCGCGGGATCATGGACGAGCCCAGCTATCGCATCTACTGTCAGCAATTCGCCAACGCCGACAACCGCGCGCGCAACATGCCGGGCGAATGGTTGGCGGAGCCGGCGTGGCCAAGCCCGACCGTCGAACCGCAGACTTGGCATCTGGGCGATGGCCGTCTGGCACTCGCCGCAGAGCTGGCGTCCGCCCCGTCTTCGCGGTCCCGAACGAGACTCGACGCGCCCCAGGACACGGGATGGCAGTGCGGCGAGTACATCCCGCACTGCAGCGGCGCGGAGATTGCCGGAGATCAGCGCCTCGACGACGCCCGCTCACTGTGTTTCGACAGAACGATCGGCGATGACGGACTGGTCGTCCTGGGCCGTCCGGCGTTGACGCTGCGGGTCAGCGTCGACCGTCCCCAGGCGAACCTGATCGTGCGTCTCTGCGACGTCGCCCCGGATGGCACCTCCCAGCGCGTCTCCTACGGGGTCCTGAACCTGTGTCACCGCGACAGCCACACCGCACCCAGCGCCGTGCCCGTCGACACTCCTCAGGAAGTGACCGTCACGCTCAATCAACTCTGTCACCGGTTTCTGCCCGGCCAGCGGCTGCGAATCTCGATTACCACCGCTTACTGGCCGCTGATCTGGCCAAGTCCAGGTGCCGTGACATTGACGCTGGATGAGAGCTCCAGCCGGCTGGAGCTCCCCATCCGGCGCGATAACGGGCTACCGGCGCCGACCTTCGAACCAGCGGTCTACGCAGGACCGGTACAGCATCGGATCAGCCGCGCCGGCGACAATCAGCGCGCCATCAGAAAATCGCTGGAGGACGACTGGACCCAGCACGAGATCGTCGATGACTTCGGCGAGATCACCTATGACCACGGATTGGTCAATCGTGCCCGCGCCGACGAGCGCTACGGTATCGATCCATCCGACCCGGCAACGGCTCGCATGAGCAAGAACTGGGTTCAGCACTTCCAGCGTGGCGAATGGGAAGCCCGCACCGAGACCCGGGCAGAGCTTCAGTGCGATACCGAAGGGTTCTATCTCGAAGCGACGCTGAAGGCCTTCGCGGGCGACGACTGCGTGGTGGCGAGGCACTGGAGAAAGCGCATCCCCCGGCACTGCGTCTGAGGCCTGGAACGCTTTCGGCGGGGGCATTCGCGCCGCATGTCAGGCCGATTCGTCTCGGAGCTGCGCCTGGAGCAGTGACGCCACCAGACGAGTATTGGCATCCCGGTGCGTCGGCATGGCAAAGCGGGCCCGGGCAATGTCCCGGCGGTCGATGACCGCACTGACGATGCCCTGCCCCGGGTCGGCAGTCGCCATGGGATGACCGTCGACACCGACGATACAGCTACCGCCCCAGAAGCGCCCGCCCCTCTCGTCGCCATCACGATGTGCCATCACGACAGGGGTAGCGTAGACCATGGCATAGAAGCGAAGGCAGGCAAGCCAGTTGGCGGCATCGTCGAACTCTCCCTCCACCATGCCCAGCGCCGAGTTGATCGGGGTGACGATCAGGTCGGGTCGCTTGAGCATCGCGGCATGGGCCAGGCCGGGATTCCACAGATCCGCACAGATCATCACGCTGGACGTCAGCCCGCCGGCCTCGACCTGGGTCAGTCGACCGCCGTGGCTGAACAGCTTTCCCTCCTCGTGACCGCCGTAGGTACACAGGTTGATCTTGCGATGCACGGCGACGACCCGTCCCTGTCTCAAGCAAGCCGCCGCGTTGGCGTATTCACCAGGTGAAAGGGCTTCGACCAACCCCACAATGGTCAGCATGTCACCACTCTCGCGGGCCAGATCGACGAGCCTTGGATCGTCGGCAGCCATGGCGACATCGGCAACCGCGGGCCCGAGGTTGTAGCCGGTTAGAGAGAGTTCGGGAAAGGCCAGCAGATCGAGTCGGCGTCGGCGACCCTCGCGGATCATCTCGCGGTGCAGCTCAACGTTGGCCTCGACATCGCCAAGATGACAGTTCATCTGCGCAGCACCGACGTGATAGCGGGAAGATATGGCCATGGCGTGGTCCTCGGACGTCAACGGAGAGCCAGGCCAACATACGTGAAGCTTCCATTGCATTGCAAAATAGGTCTATGAGCATCGAGCATCGATCACATTGAACATTACAATGCCGCTCTTCGGACGATGGCCGTCCCGAGCATGTTATTATCATCGGCATAATATGAATTTATAAAAATAACCGTCACTCCAGACAACTTCTCACGTCACAATTTGCCGACTTTCTGGCAATAACTAGAGGAATTGCCTGTGGAACTCCTTCAATACACCCTTGATAATCTGGGGCTACTGGGCACTCGCACGCTCGAACACATCTCGCTGGTCGGCGTCGCCGTCGGGATCGCGACGTTGACCGGTGTTCCCATCGGCATCGCGATTACGCAGAACGAGCGAGTCGCCAAGGCCGTGCTCTACATCGCCTCGATCATCGTCACCATCCCTTCGGTGGCCCTGTTCGGCGTGATGATTCCCATCCTGTCCCTCATCGGTCAGGGCATCGGTTATCTACCCGCAGTCATCGCCGTACTGCTCTACTCCCAGCTACCCATCATCCGCAACACCTATACCGCCATCCACAATGTGGATCCGGCACTCAGAGAGGCAGCCCGCGGCGTCGGCATGAGCCACCGGCAGCGCCTGCGAATGGTGGAGATCCCGCTCGCGGTCCCGGTCATCATGGCAGGCGTACGTACAGCGGTCGTTCTCAATATCGGGGTCATGGCCATCGCGGCCTACATCGGCGCCGGCGGGCTAGGAACCTTCATCAGTCGCGGAATCTCGCAATCCGACCCCCGTCAGCTGATCGTCGGCGCGGTGGCGGTCAGTCTGCTGGCGATAATCGCCGACTATGCCCTGCTGGCACTGCAGAAGCACCTGACACCCAAAGGGATGTCCGTTTCCACTGCGGCGGCCTAGCCGGCAGTACCTCCGTTCTCGAGGCTGTTATCTGGAACTCATGGTCTCGGCGGTTCGCCAGGCCACCTAAGGACGAGCCATGATTCGATTGGACAATCTGACCAAGGTTTTCGACACGCCGGACGGCGCGGTAATCGCCGCCGATCACATCAGCATGGAAGTGCCCCAGGGGGAGATCTGCGTATTGCTGGGTCCTTCCGGGTGCGGCAAGACCACCACGCTCAAGATGATCAATCGGATCGTTCGCGCCACCTCGGGAAAGGTATTCCTCGATGGCGAGGATACCAGCGGCCTGAACACCGAAGACCTGCGCCGCAACATTGGCTATGTGATCCAGCAGATCGGCCTGTTCCCGAACATGACCATCGAGGAGAACATCACTGTTGTGCCCAAGCTGCTGGGTTGGGACAAGAACCGCTACAAAGCGCGTGCCCGCGAACTGATGGACATGATCGCGATGGACGCCGAAGCGTTTCTCAAGCGCTATCCCAGCGAGCTTTCCGGCGGCCAGCAGCAGCGTATCGGCGTCGCCCGTGCCCTGGCGGCCGATCCTCCGGTCATGCTGATGGACGAGCCTTTCGGCGCCATCGACCCGATCAACCGCGCCGTGATCCAGGACGAGTTCCTCAAGATGCAGGCGGCGCTGAAGAAGACGATCATGTTCGTCAGCCACGATATCGACGAAGCGATCAAGATGGGCGATCGCATCGCCATTTTTCGCGAAGGCAAGCTGGTTCAGTACTCCGAGCCGGATGAACTCTTGTCCGCCCCCAAGAACGCCTTCGTCGAGTCGTTCCTCGGCGAGGACAGGGCACTCAAGCGCCTGAACCTGGTCCGGGTTCGTGATGTCGTCAGTGACGATATCGGTACCGTCGACGTCACCGACACCCTGGCGACGGCCCGGGAGCGGATCGACTCTCATGGCTACCGAGACGCGATTCTCATGGTCGACGACCGTCGCCGCCCTATCGGTGTCATCTCTCGCGATACTACCGCCAGCCAACAGGGCTACTGCCGTGACCATACCCGCGGCTTGCCCGCCGTCGTGCATCTCGACGACGACCTCCGCAAGGTGGCGTCATTGATGTTCGCCCATGACACGACCTGGCTACCTTGCGTCGACGATGACGGGCGTCTCTGCGGACAGATCACGCAGCGGGACATGACCCATCATCTGGGCTCGCGCTACCGCTCGCGCCGTACGGCCCAACCGGTTATCGACGGCGATCGGCCGGCGGGGAGCTGAAACATGCCGATACGGTCGCTCTCCAGCGCGCTGAAACTCGGCGCGGTAATACTGATCTTTCTCGCCGGTGTCTGGGCCCAGGCCAGCGGCTTGGTCGACGACTTCCTATTCTACTGGCCCGATGTCAAATACCTATCGGTCCAGCACCTGTGGCTGACTCTGATCTCGGGCAGTCTGGCGATAATCGTCGCCGTGCCGCTGGGTATTTTGCTGTCGCGCCCCAGCATCTCGAAATGGGCGGAGTCGCTGATGCAACTGCTCAACGTCGGCACCACCATCCCCACGCTGGCGGTGCTGGCACTATCGATGAGTTTCCTGGGCATCGGTACCCTGCCGGCGGTGTTCGGCCTGTTCGTGGCGACGCTGCTGCCCATCGCCCGCAACACCTATGTCGGCCTGCGCAGCGTATCTCCAGCGTTGATGGAGGCCGCCGCCGGGCTCGGCATGTCGCCCACGCAGCGTCTACTTCGAGTCGAGTTGCCCAATGCGCTCTACGTCATTTTCGCCGGTATCCGTACCGCCCTGGCAATCAACATCGGGACGGTCCCGCTGGCCTTTCTGATCGGTGCCGGGGGGTTGGGAGAGCTGATCTTCACCGGCATCGACCTCTACGACACGGTAATGATGCTGTCAGGTGCGATTCCGACCGCGCTGCTGGCTGTGGGCGTCGACATCGCCGTCGCGCTGATCACTTTTCTGATCGTGCCCCGAGGCGTCAATCCCGGCCGTCAGCGCTGACGTCGCCGACTCGGACAACGCTATAGGCCCGATCATGACGACCCCAGATTTCACCACGAGGAGAGAACCGATGAAACACTTGATCACTGGACTTCTGGCAGCGACCGTTCTTGCATCCGGCGTCGCCCAGGCCGACATCACCGTGGGGGGCAAGAACTTCACGGAACAGCAGATCCTGGCCAGCATGACAGACCAGTATCTGCAGGCGCATGGCTATGACGTCGACAAACGCGCCGGGATGGGATCGGCCGTGCTGCGGCGTGCTCAGGAGAACGGCCAGATAGACCTGTACTGGGAGTACACCGGTACGTCGTTGATTACCTACAACGGCATCACCGAGAAGCTGTCCCCCGAGGAAACCTATCAAAAGGTCAAATCCCTGGATGCCGAGAAGGGGCTGGTGTGGCTCGATCCCTCCGACGCCAACAACACCTATGCCCTGACCATGCGCGCCGATGACGCCAGCGCGCGCGGCATCGAGTCCATTTCGGACTTGGCCAAGACGATCAATGATGGAGAAGCGCTCACCTTCGCCTCCAATGCCGAGTTCTACGCTCGCGAGGATGGCCTGCGTCCACTCCAGAAAGCCTACGGATTCGAATTCGGTCGCCCCAATATCAAGCGAATGGACTTCGGCCTGACCTTGCCGGCACTGCGTGACGAGCAGGTCGATGTATCGATCGCCTACTCCACGGATGGGCGCATTCCCGCCTACGGCCTGGTGACGCTGGACGATGACAAGAATTTCTTCCCCGCCTATGCGCTGACTCCGGTGGTGCGCCAGGAGACGCTGGAAGCCAACCCCGAACTGGCGGCGCAGATGAACAAGCTGTCGGCACTGCTCAATGATGACACCATGGCAAGTCTCAATGCCAGCGTCGACGTGGACCGCCAGAACATCGAGGATGTGGCAAAGGATTTTCTCGATCAGCACGATCTGCTGTAACGCCCGGCACCTGGTCATTCGACATTGAAGCCGCCGCCTCGGGCGGCTTCTCGACGAGAGGACGAGAGATGAATACCGCCCCCGACCTTCGCGTGGGCGCCGTCCAGATGAACGCGGCGCTGGGTGATCTCGAGGACAACGCCGACCGCCATCGCCATTGGATCGACGAGGCGCGCCGACGCCACCTCGACCTGCTGGTGTTCCCGGAACTGTCATTGACCGGATACGCCCTGGGCCCGCTTGCCGCCGGTGTGGCATGCTCACCGGACAGCGTCCTGCTGATGTCGCTGGCAGCGGCCTGCGGCGACATGCAGGTCATGGTCGGCTTCGTCGAATCCGCCAGCCCCGGCGAAATCTACAACGCGGTTGCCGTACTGCAGCGCGGCCGCGTGGTGGCCGTGCACCGCAAGCTGAACCTACCGACCTATGGCGGCCTCGAGGAAGGCAAGTGGTTTCATTCCGGCGAGCGGCTGACACTGACCGAGATCAACGAGCGGTGGCGGGCCGCGCCGCTGATCTGCGCCGACCTGTGGAATCCGGCTCTCGTCCATGCCGTCATGCTGCGGCGCCCGGAGATCCTCTGCGCGCCGATCAATTCGGCGTCGCAGATCGTCGCCCCCGGCTTCTCCAATGAGGATAACTGGCCGCTGACACTCCGCTTCCACGCGATGACCTACGGTACCCCCGTGATCATGACCAACCGCTACGGCCCCGAGGGCGAGCATCACTTCTGGGGCGGCAGCCGCATACTGGGGGCGCGGGGAGAGACCCTCGCCGAGGCCGCCCCGGGGGAGTCACTGATCGATGCCGAACTCTCCCTGGAGGCCATCGCCCGGGCACGTTTCGAGCTGCCGACACTTCGCGATGCCAATACGCCGCTGATTCTGGAGTTGTTGAAGCGGACGCCCTAACGCGATCAGGACCATTCACCATGTCCTATCTGGACCCCATCGACTGGATTCATCGCTTCGAGCCCGGCGAGCTGGAGGTGCACCATTTGCACCAGTCCAAACGCTGTCTGCTGGATCTCATCGGCGTTGCCGCCGCCGCGACCCGGACCGAACTGGCCGGCATCGCCGCACGCTACGTTCGAACGCAGCACGGCGGCGGCCGACCGCTACTATTTACCCCCGGCAGCGCCTCGGAAACCGGCGCAGCACTGCACGGTGCCTGGCTGATCGATGCTTTCGATGCCCACGACGGCCAGGTGTTGACCAAAGGACATGCTGGCGTTGCCGTGTTGCCGGGACTGCTTGCCCATGCCGAGACCGAGAGATTGTCCGGACATGAGTTCCTCGGCCTGCTGACGCTCGGCTATGAAGTGGCCACGCGCGCCGGGATCGCCTTGCACGCCACCGCCTGCGACTACCACACCTCAGGGGCGTGGAACGCCATTGCGGTCGCCGCGCTCAGCTCGAAACTGCTGGACCTCGATCGTCGTCGCCTGCATGAAGCGATGGGCATTGCGGAGTTCTATGGGCCACGCAGCCAGATGATGCGCTGTATCGACCATCCGACCATGGTCAAGGACGGCTCCGGCTGGGGCGCGATGGGGGGCGTGGCAGCCAGCCTGCTGGCGCGAGACGGCTTCACCGGGGCGCCCGCCGTCACCGTTCTCGACGAGGCCGTCGCCGACATCTGGAACGACCTCGGCCGACGCTGGTATCTGCACGAACAGTATTTCAAGGCGTATCCGGTCTGCCGCTGGGCCCAGCCGGCGGTAGAATCGATTCTTTCCCTGCGAAACTCGATCGGTCATTCGGGCCGCATCGCACGGATCGACGTCCATACCTTCCATGAAGGCGCATGTCTGGCGACGGCCAACCCCGCTACCACCGAAGCAGCCCAATACAGCCTGCCCTGGCCAGTTGCCTGCGCAGCGGCCTCGGGGCGTGTCGATGCCGCTAGCGTCACCCGACTGCTGGCAGACCCCGACCTGAAGGCTCTGGCTCGCCGCGTTCATGTCCATCGTCATGACGACTACGATGCAAAATTCCCAGCGGAGCGCTGGGCGCATGCCACTGTCACGCTCGACGATGGCCGGGTGCTGGCCAGCGGGCCCTGCGAGGCTCGTGGCAATCCCACCAATCCCTTCAGCGACACCGAAATCGAGACCAAGTATCGCCAGTTGACGGAGCCGGTGCTCGGCAAGCGAGCGGATCCCCTCCTCGAGATCGTGATGACACTGGAGCAACGGCCGGCAAGTGATCTGCTACCTTGGTTAGGAGCGGCGGAGTAGCATCGCAACGGGAGCCGGTCGAGAGGATGTTGATGAGTCTGCCACTTTGGTGCCTGCTGACAACCGCCCTGCTGCCGTTCTGGCTGGCCTTCTGGGGCAGCAGTGTCAGGCGGCGTGAATTTGGGCGGATGGACAATCATCACCCGCGCCAGCAGTACGCGCGAATGGAGGGCCGAGGCGCCCGTCTCTGGGCGGCACAGCAGAATGCCTGGGAAGCCCTGGCCCTGTTCACCGCCGCCATCGTCGCCGTCGAGACAGTGGGGAGCGGCGGCTGGCTGGCGGATGTCGCCTGCGTCATCTTCGTGGTGGCCCGGATCGGCCATGGCCTCTGCTATGCGCTGGATCTGGCCACCCTGCGTTCGGCGATCTTCGTGGTGGGTTTTCTCGCGGTTCTGGCTCTGTTCGCCATCGCGCTGCTGTAAAGACCGAGCCCGGTTGGGCGCCTTGCACGATCATGATTGGCGCCAACTGCGCATGGGCGACGCCCTGACATCAAGTTTTCACTGAAGTCGCCGATACGATTTCCATCACGCCGCGTGAATGCATTTCGCCATTCAGCGCGATCGAGATCCACTTCATGCCCATTGATGACGATCCTCAGAGTGACCAGCCTCTCGATGCCGGAAGAACCGCCGGAGGGGCGACCTCGACCCCAGTGTCGTCGCGGCATTCGATGACCGGGGAAGGAACCCATCGCCTCTGGCTGCTGGAAGCGATGACAGCCGCCAGGGCCTCCTATTGGCGATGGTCGTCTCCGGACCGCGGCTTCCTGTGTGGCACGGCCGTGGGCGACACCGTCGAAACGCATGAGCAGATGTGGATCGACTGGTGGTCGCTGCTGAAGACGATGCCATCGACCGAGCGCCGCCGCTTGATCTCGCTCTGGCGGCGCATCAACGGCGGCGAGCAGAGTGACATCGACCTGTTGATACGCGCCGATACCCGCCAACCCACGGTCTGGTGGCGTGTCCGTGGCGCGGTCGTCGCCAGGGACGAGGCGGCGGCGCCACTCGTCGCCACCGGCACCTGGGAGATCATCGACGACCCCCGCGATCAGCGTGGGCGTAGCAGCGTGAGAGCTCACGCTTTCGCAGCCTCCCGCGATCCGATGCTGGTGGTGGACGAGCGCTGGCACATCCTCGAGACCAACGATGCCTTCATCGAGCTCGGCGGCCGGCCACCGGACCAGATGCAGGGCCAGGCACTGCAGCGCTACATCGAAGCCGAGGTCCTGAGGTCCGATCCGTCAGCGACCGCGGTCAGTGACCGAACCCTGCATCACGAGGGGCTCTTTCACGTCGACGGAGAGCCTCCCATTCCCGTCGAGCTGGCACTTAGTCACTTCACGCTGGATGATACCGGGCAAACCCATTACATCGTTGCCCTGCGCGACATCTCCGCCCGCAAGCGTTCCGAGCGGGAACTCGAACATCTCGCCAGAATCGACACGCTGACCCAGCTCCCCAACCGGGCGGCGCTTCAGCAGACCCTGAACCGGCGCCTGCTCAAGCTCGCCCCGGAACATAGCTTGGCGGTGCTTTTCGTCGATCTCGATGGCTTCAAGTACATCAACGATTCGCTGGGCCACCAGTCGGGCGATGCGCTACTGAAAATCATGGTCAAGCGCCTGCGTGCCACGCTACGGAGCAGGGACCTGGTCGCACGCTGGGGCGGCGATGAATTCGTGGTGGTGATCGACGTCGACGGCGACAGGCAACTGGCCGACAAGATCGCCAGGCGACTTCTCGAGGCGCTATCCCATCCCATGGTGATCAGCGGGCATCAGATCAGTGTCACCGCCAGCATCGGCATCGTCCACGCCCCCGAGAACGGTCGCGATGGCGAGACCCTGCTCAAGCATGCGGACATCGCCATGTACGCCGCCAAGGACAGGGGCAAGAACGCCATCGTCGCCTACCACCGGGAATTGAAACACCACAACCTGGAGCAGATATCGATGCTCTCGCGCCTGCGCGAGGCGATCGCCAAGGATTCGCTCGATTTCGTCGTCCAGCCCAAGTTCGATGACGGCAATCGCGTGATCGGTGCCGAACTGCTGGCGCGCTGGACGACCGAGGAGTATGGCCAGGTGCCACCCGGCGTTTTCGTGCCACTGGCGGAGCACAACGGCATGGCATCATCGTTGGGGAACCTGGCGATCGAGAGAGCCGCGCATTACGCCGCCCTTCTCGCCGCGACCGGCAACCCCCTGCCCGTTGCGGTCAACATCTCTGCCCTGCACGTCATGGATGACGAACTGGCGGACACGCTGCGACGCGCCTGCGAACGCCACCGGATCACCACCGACCAGATCGAGCTGGAGGTGACGGAGTCCGTCTTCCTGGAGAACACGCAGGCGCCGGAAGCCAGGATCGAGCATCTCAGGCGCCAGGGTTTCCGGGTGGCGATGGACGACTTCGGCGCCGGCTACTCCTCGCTGGGCTATCTCAAGCGGCTTCCCTTCGACACCATCAAGATCGATCGCAGTTTCATGCATGACCTGGAGACGGACCAGCGTTCACGCCACCTGCTGGCGGGCATCGTCGGCCTGTGCAACCTGCTCGGCATGGACACCGTCGCCGAGGGCGTGGAAACCGAGGAGCAGTGGCATCTGCTGCAAACCCTGGGCGTCAGGCAGTACCAGGGCTACTTCCTGGGCCGCCCCATGGAGATGGCTCAGTTGATCGAGCGCCTGGGGGAGCAGCCTTGACACGGAACAGCGCCGCCCGCGCTGATCCAATCCACGCTATTACCCGGCCAACAGCGTGTCGCTGAAAGGGTAGCGCGACAGTTTTGCAATGCCCGTGTCGGTGATCAGAACCTCTTCTTCGAGCTTGACGCCGTCAGCCGCCCCCACTTCCCCGATATAGCTCTCCACCGAGACCACCATGCCGGGCTCAAGGATGCCATCTTTCGAAAAACGGTCGAAGTCCATGTGGTGGGCGACCAGCGGCGTCTCGCCATGCATGCCAACGCCATGGATGATCGACGGATAGCGACGATCGAGGAACCGTTGCGGGATTTTCCATGCCCGTTCGGCAATCTCGCGGTAACTCATCCCCGGCTCGAGAATGTCCATGTTGTGATGAACCTGATCGTAAGCCATGCGATAGAGACTGCGCTGATAGGCCGAGGGCTTGCCGGGGCCGACGTGGAAGGTGCGCGAGAAGTCCGAGTAATAGCCGTGACAGCCAATGGTATCGGTATCCAGCGCCACCAGCTCTCCCGGACGGATCACTCGATCGCTGGCCTCGTTGAACCAGGGATTGGTGCGCGGGCCCGAAGACAGCAGACGGGTCTCGATGAACTCGCCCCCCTGCTCTATCACGTTGCCGTACATGATCGCGAACAATTCGTTCTCGGTGATCCCCGGACGGATCGCCTCCTCGACACGCGCCACGGCCGCCTCGCTCCCTGCCATCGACTGCGCCAGGCAGGCAATCTCCTCGGGTGTCTTTATCCGGCGGCAATGTAGCGTGTCCTGCATGCAATCGAAGACTTCCAGTCCCTGCACCTCCAGTGAACGGGCCAGATTTAGCGCGCAACGATCGAGTCCGACCTTGCGATTTCCGTTGCCGTGCTGGGCAACCAACTCGGCGATCTCGATTCCGAACGGGTCGCTGGAAAGATTGTCGCGCTGGTTGACCGCCGACCACACCACCTTCGACGTGCGTGACTCATCGATCGTCTCCAGCCAGGTCGAGACGTGCGCGCTGCCCGGATATTCGAACAGGATGATCGGTCCCTCCAGCGGTACGTAGATATAACGTGTCGAGTTGCGCAGAAAATAGCCGAACATGTTGCGCGAGCCGGTCGCGTAACGCTGGTTGTTGGGGTCGAACAGCACCAGCGCAGCGTACTCCTGCTCACGCATCATTTCGCGCAGACGCGCCAGACGGCCGGCACGAAGTTGTCTGGGATCGAACGCGGTGGGGATGCTGTCGCCATTGGCCATCGGCGCGGAGGCGACGACGGGAATCTCATCGGGTTCATGATCGGAAAGCGGTTCGAACTCCACGGTGCTCATGGAAAGGCTCCAGCAGTTATCAGGGACAACGGAAGCACTCGGGCTTCATCGCGACGGTCGGAATGACCGGGGATCATCGATCAGTCGGCGAGCGTGTCGCTCCGGCGTGCCTCGCCCTCGCGCAGCATCCGCTCGTGAATCGGTGCCATGCGGCCGAAGATACGGCGGGCCCGCTCGGGGCGGCCGACGAATCCCGGCTCCTTGGCGTAAGCGAAGATGACGGTGTGGCGTTCCCGCTCACCGACCACCGGCGTGACGCGGTGGAGTGAATAGCGGCCAAAGAAGACCTGCAGGTCTCCCAATTGGAGATCCCGCGATTTCAGCTCTCGGGTATCGCCATCCAATACCGCTTCCACCGCCTCGAAATTCTCCCCTTCGGGACTACGGATGCCTGGCACGTACTCGAACCGCCCCCCCGCCTGCGGCTTTCGCGTCATCAGCGTGACGATGAACTCGTTGGTGTCGTAGTGCCAAGGATGCTGGCACCCCTCGCGAAGAACGTTCACGACCAGGTCCGCCAGCGGATCGGCGTACTCGTGGATGGTCTCCATACCAACCACGCTGGCGATGAAACGCTGGAACTGGGGATGCCGATAGAGCTGGCGGATGATAGTTCGGTCATCGATGCGATCACCGGCGACAAAGCCATTGGTTCTGTCGTCGAAGCGATTCTTGGGGTGCGACGCGGGGAGCGAGGTATCGCCGTCGGAGTTGTAGGGATTGGTCTCGTTCCGGTTGTAGTGCGCTTGGGGGGAGAGCCGCTCGGTCTCCTTTTCCAGAGGAGCCAGGGCCGCTTCGGGGACGAAGCGCTCGAGCACCACACAGCCGTCGTCGGCGAGCTGCGCGCGACACGCTTCTACCAGTTGCCGGCCTTGCGCGCTGGCGAGATCGTGAAGCGGAAACCGATCGAGATCGACCAGCCCTTCCAACGTGTTGGCCGAGGCATCGATGACGGAACCAGACATGGAAACTCCTGCGATCAATAATGACGTCTGGACAGGCTAGGGGCCCCCGTTCAACAATAAAAATGAATAGTTGGCATGAAATCTATTTTCAGGAGTCATTAATAATGGACCCGGATCTGCTACGTGCCTTCGTTGCCGTTGCAGAATGCGAAGGCTTCAGTGCCGCCGGCCGTATTCTCAACCGCACTCAGTCCGCCGTCAGCCTTCAGATCAAGCGCCTGGAGGACCGCGTTCGCGAGCCACTGTTCGAGCGCACCAGCCGAAGTGTCGTCCTGACCTCGGCGGGGGGCCGCCTGCTACCCTATGCGCGACAGATTCTCAAACTGCAGGATGAAGCCAGGCGCGTGATGCTGAGTCAGCGCGAGGGTCGCCTGATCCGACTTGGCGTGTCCGACGAGCAGGCCACTGCCTACCTGCCCCACCTGTTGCCGCGATTCGCCGAGACGTTTCCTCATGTCCGTATCGAGATCGTCTGCGATATCAGCGGCAATCTCGTTCAACGGTTTCAGGAGGGCCTGCTCGATGTGGTGCTCGCCGTCCGTCACGGCCCCACGCAGACCGGGCAGCTGCTGGGCCGCGAGCGGATGGTGTGGGTCGTTGCCGAACAGCGCAGTCTGCATGACTGGGAAGTGCTGCCGCTTGCGCTCAATCCCGAAGGCTGCATCTTTCGCGCTCACGCTTTCGCCGCCCTGGGCAGGAACGATCTCCAGTGGGACGTGCGCTACACCAGCCCATCGCCGACCGGCATCAATGTCGCTGTTCAAGCCGGTCTGGCGTTGACGGTGAAGACGCCTCGCAGTATACCGCCGGGTTGCCGCGAAATGCCGAGGGATTCCGGATTGCCCGAGCTGGGTCATGTCGAAATCGAGCTACACCGGTCGCCGGGCGAGCTCAGCGAGGAGTTCGAGTCGTTCTGCCTCGCCCTGACCGGCATCGTGACCCAGGCGGACTCGGTGCAGGAGGTCGAGCCGGTAGCGCCACAGGCGGCACTAACGTAACGTATCGGACTCCATTTTCCCTCTCGACGAGCCTGCGACGACGCCTCCCATGTCAACGACGTTCAGCCTGATAGCCCCTGCATCGTTCACCCGCCCCGAGATACTGGACCAGGCCGCGGAAGCCTTGCGGCGGTTCGGCATCGAGGTGCGTTTTCCCGCCCAGCTGCAGAAGCGGCACCGCTATCTGGCCGGCGATGTCGACCATCGCCTGAAGACGCTCCACGAAGCCTACGCCGATCCCGACACCGATGCCGTGTGGGCCGTTCGCGGCGGCTACGGCTGCGCGCACCTGGCCACCGAGATCGACTGGCAGCGGCTGCCGTCCAAACCGCTGATCGGTTACTCCGACCTCAGTGTGCTGCTGGATCAGTGCCACCGCCATGGGCTGCCGGCGATCCACGGCCCGGTAATGAAGGAAGGCGTGAAGCTCACGGCCGATAATCCTTCCCTGCGTGCCGCCAGCCATCGCGACTTCGGCGCGCTGCTCGCACTCCTCGAGGGCCGACCTGCCGAGAGCGTGACCTTGACGCCCATCACGGCAACCGCCTCCGCCACCATCGAAGGGCCGCTGGTCGGGGGCAATCTCTCGACCCTGGCCAGCGTTGCCGGCACCCCCTTGGCGTTCCAGGCACCGCCAGGCGCCATCGTGATTCTGGAGGACGTCGGCGAGCCCTACTACCGGCTCGAGCGCGATCTCTGGCAACTGGCCTACTCCGGCGCGCTGGATGAGGCGGCTGCCGTCTGCATCGGTACTTTCGACAACTGCGTACCCTACGGGGACCTGAAAATAGAGACGCTGTTCGAAGCGTGGCTGACACCCCGGGGCCTGCCGCTCTACGCCGGTCTCCCCATCGGCCACGGTCGTGACAACCTGCCTTGGCGCTATGGTGCCACGGGACGGATCGCCGACGGCCGACTGCAGTTTCGCGCCTGAGTCGCTGGTTGCAGCCGACGAAAAAAAGCCGCCTCGCACAGGCGAGGCGGCAGTCTTCGGTTGGGCCCCCTGATCGCGGATTCGAACCTTACACGCGCTCGAATACCGTGGCGACGCCCTGCCCCATGCCGATGCACATGGTGGCCAGACCCAGCGTGGTGTCCTGCTGGCGCATCACGTTGAGCAAGGTGGTGCAGATACGCGCCCCGGAACAGCCCAGCGGATGGCCGAGGGCAATCGCGCCACCGTGCAGGTTGACGGCGTCGTCGAGCCGATCGAGCAGCTCGAGATCCTTGAGTACCGGGATGGACTGGGCAGCAAAGGCCTCGTTGAGCTCGACCGTCTGAATATCGCCGATCTGGAGCCCGGCGGCCTTGAGCGCCTTCTGTGACGCCGGCACCGGGCCGTAGCCCATGATCGAGGCATCGCATCCGGCCACGCCGGTCGATACCACCTTGGCGAGAGGCTTCAGCCCCAGCGATTTGGCCCGCTCGTAGCTCATCACCATCAGCGCCGAAGCGCCGACCGAGAGTGCCGAAGACGTGCCCGCGGTGACGGTGCCATTCTTGGGATCGAATGCCGGCTTGAGCGAAGCCATCTGCTCCAGCGTGGCGTCCTCTCGCACGACTTCGTCGTGTCTGATCAAGCTACGGTAGCCCTGCGAATCGTGACCTTCGATCGGCACGATCTCGTTGTCGAAATAGCCCAGGCGATTGGCCTCGCTGGCGCGCTGATGGGAGCGCAACCCGAACTGATCCTGCTGTTCGCGGGTAACGCCGTGCATCTTGCCCAGCAGCTCGGCGGTCAACCCCATCATCATCGCCGCCTTGGCGGTCGTCTTGCTGGCCGCCGGATTGACGTCGACGCCGTGGGTCATCGGCACGTGTTCCATGTGCTCGACGCCACCGATCAGGTAGCAATCGCCCATGTCGGCACGGATATTGGCCACCGCGATATGCAACGCGCTCATCGACGAGCCGCACAGGCGGTTGATGGTCTGCGCCGGTACCGAGCGGGGAATGCCGGTCAGGATGGCGGCGTTGCGCGCAACGTTCATCGACTGCTCGAGGGTCTGGTTGACGCAGCCCCAGAGGATGTCGTCGACGCCCGCGGGGTCGAGCTTGTCGTTGCGGGTGAACAGCGCCTGCATCACCGCGGCGGAGAGGTTCTCGGCGCGGACGTGACGAAAGGCGCCGTTCCTGGCCTTGGCCATGGGCGAGCGCACGGCATCGACCACCACGGCATCTCTAGCGTTCAAACTCATGACTGTGACTCCGATTGGTGGTGGGTTCAGCGATCGCTGGCGTCAGGGTAGAAACGCTCGCCGCTGGCGGCCATCTCCCTGAGCCGGGCCGTCGGTGCATACAACGCACCGAGCTCATCGGCGAGCCGGTCGGCCATCGCCACGAACTCGGCCACGCCCATCGCGTCGATGTAGCGCAGCGCGCCACCGCGGAACGGCGGGAAGCCGATACCGTAGATCAGCGCCATGTCCGCCTCGGCGGGCGACCCGACGATACCGTCTTCGAGACAGCGCACCGTCTCCATGCAGAGCGGCACCATCATGCGTGCAATGATCTCGTCGTCGGAGAGCTCACGCGTTTCACGGGCGACCCCGGCCACCAGTCGGTGCGCCTCGTCGTCGTGGACTTTCTTCGGCTTGCCCTTCTTGTCTTCCTCGTATACGTAGAAGCCCTTGCCGTTCTTCTGGCCCAGGCGCTGGTTGTCGAGCATGACCTGAATCGCCGACTTGCCATCGTGGGCCATGCGATCCGGGAAACCTTCCGCCATCACTTCGCTGGCGTGAACGGCCGTGTCGATACCCACCACATCAAGCAGGTAGGCGGGGCCCATCGGCCAGCCGAAGCGCTCCATGATCTTGTCGGCGCGCTCGAAGTCCACCCCGTGCTCGACCAGGCCGCTGAAGCCACCGAAGTAGGGAAACAGCACACGGTTGACCAGGAAGCCGGGGCAGTCGTTGACCACGATCGGCGTCTTTCCCATCTGGCGGGCGTAGGCGACCGTCGCGGCGACCGCGGCGTCGGAGGTCCTGGCGCCGCGAATGACTTCGACCAGCGGCATCCGGTGCACCGGATTGAAGAAGTGCATGCCGCAGAAGTTTTCCGGCCGCTCGAGGTCGGCCGCCAGCCGATCGATGGAGATCGTCGAGGTGTTCGAGGCAAGGATGGTATCTTCCGAGACGCTGGCCTCGACCTCGACCAGCACGGCGGACTTGATCCTGGGGTTCTCGACCACCGCCTCGACCACCAGATCGACGTGATCGAAATCGCCGTAGGAGAGCGTCGGGCGAATGTTGCTCAGCACCTCCGCCAGCTTGGACTGACTGAGCTTGCCGCGCTCGAGCTGCTTGGTCAGCAGTTTGCGAGCCTCCTTCAGACCCAGCTCGATCGCCTCAGGCTTGATGTCCTTCATCAGGATCGGCGTGCCCTTGTAGGCGCTCTGGTAGGCGATCCCGCCTCCCATGATGCCCGCGCCGAGCACGGCGGCCTGGGCGACCGTTCCGGCACTCTTCTCGTACTGCTTGGCCTTCTTCTTGACCGCCTGATCGTTCATGAACAGGCCGACGAGGTTGTAGCAGACGTCGGTCTTGGCGAGCTTCGCGAACGCCTGGGCCTCGATCGCCTGCGCTCGCTCGCGGCCCTCGCCCGCCCCTTTCTGGATGACGCGGATCGCCTCGATCGGTGCTGGGTAGTGCGGCCCCGCCTTGCCGGCGACGTAGCCCTTGGCGGTCTCGAACGCCATCATCTGCTCGACCGCGTTGAGCTTGAGTGGCGACCCCTTCTCGGTGCGACGCGCGCGGTAGTCGAAATCACCGGCGTTGGCCTTGTCGAGTATGTCCCGGGCCGCAGCCATCAGCCTGTCCTGAGGCACGACGTCGTCGACGGCGCCCACCTTGAAGGCCGTCTCCGCATCGTTCTGCGAGCCACCAGCGATCCACTCGATGGCATTGTCGGCACCGATCAGACGCGGCAGGCGGACGCAGCCACCCCACCCCGGCACGATGCCCAGCTTGGTCTCGGGCAGCCCGATCTGCGCGGTTTCCGCCATGACGCGGAAATCGGTGGTCAGGCTGAGCTCGCAGCCACCGCCCAGCGCCAGGCCGTTGAGCGCCGTGACGGTCGGAAAAGGCAGGTCCTCGATACGGTTGAAAAGTGCGTGGATGCGCGTGTTCATGTCGACCAGGAACGACTCGTCCCTGGCGAACATGGCATGAAACTCGGTGATGTCCGCGCCGACGATGAATACGTCCTTGGCGCTGGCCACAATCAGCCCCTTCAGGCCGGTCTCGGCTTCCAGGGCGTCGACGGCCAGCGACAACTCGCCAATGACCGCAGACGACAGCTTGTTGATCGCTTCATCCTTGAGGTCGAGCGTCAGCAGCGCTATGCCGCCGTCCTGGACCTCGACCCGGATGGCATCGCCTTGATAGAGCATGGGAAATCTCCGTGCCATGACTGCGAAAAGGCCCCTCGCCATCGACGACGGGGCGAATCATACGACTGTTTGAATATCGAGAGCTTGAGCCGCGCGACAAGGGTCGTCAAGCTCAACCAAAGTCTCGCACCACCGTCTTCACCCTTTGACGATAGCGAGGGTCTGGCCGGCGCCAGAAATCCACGTCCGCCGCTTTCGCGCAAAATGGATCCCCAACCGCTAGAATGTTCCGCCCGTCGACCGGTCGGTGCTCCTCATCCGGATAACCGACCGTGCGTCCCCCCCGTGAGTCGATTCGAAGGAGCCCGGACCGTGGCCGTGAAAGAAACCGTGACGCCCCCGATACTGGCTCGGCTGGAACCACTTGTCACTCGTTTACGCCGTTACCACTGGGCCTGGCCTCCCATCGCGTTCGTGCTGGGACTGCTCGGCTTTTTCCTGGTCAATCGACAGCAGTGGCTGGGTGGCGTGCTGGCGCTGGGTCTGGTGCTGACCTGGGCGCTGTTGATCATCGAGAGCGTTGCCAGCAAATGGTTGTCGCGGCGGGGACGCAACGCGGCGCTGCCTCGCGCGGCGGCGACTTTCATCGCGCAGATGGTGCACCAGGAGACACTGTTCTTCTGCCTGCCGTTTTTCCTCGCCACCACCATCTGGACCAGCGGTCAGGCGGTGTTCACCGGGCTACTGATCGCCTGTTCGATTCTCGCCATTCTGGACCCGCTGTACTTCGGACTCTCCAACCGCCACCGCTGGCTCTACTTCCTGCTCCACTCGCTGTGCGTGTTCGTGGTGATGCTGGTCACGCTCCCGATCATGCTGAGCCTGACCACCGGCGAGAGCCTGGTGCTGTCGATCCTGGCAATGATGTTCTTCAGTCTGCCCAGCGTCCTGGGACTCCTGGGATCTGGCGGCGTCACTCGCTGGCTTGCCATGGTGGGGCTGCTGATCATTCTGGGCGGCATCGCCTGGACCGGGCGCACCTGGATACCGCCGGCGACGTTGTGGCTATCCGGCAGCGCGCTCTCCCCCGGCTTCGACACGGCGGCCCGAGAGCCCAGCGGCAGCATGGTGCTGACGCCCCAGGCGCTTCGGTCGCGAGGACTCTACGTTTACACGGCGATACGGGCCCCCCGTGGGCTGCGCGAGAAGATCTATCACGTCTGGCGTCACGACGGTAACGTCGTGGAGCGCATTGCGCTGGTCATTCATGGCGGACGCGATCAGGGCTACCGGGCCTGGACGCACAAGCAGAATTTCTCCGGCGAACCGGAAGGGCGCTGGCAGGTGGACGTCATCACGCAAACCGGACAGCGTATCGGCAGCGTGCGGTTCACGGTGGCCGCGAATGACGACGCGACGGTCGCCGATGGCAGGATTCAGCGCCCACCGGGCATCCCCGGATGGAATATTCGTCATGTATTAGGGAAGAATGTTGAATAGGGCGACTAATCGCCAATCATTGTGGCTTGCATTATCCTGCGGCGCTTTGGAGAATGTTAGGACGTTCACGATTCAGGTAATCCGCTATGGCACAGCATATCGGCTCTAAATTGGCACGTTTGCCGCGACTCTGGCGAGCCGTCATCGATGAACGCCTGGCACCGCTGGGTTTGACTCAGACACGCTGGGTGACACTCTGGAATCTGCGCAACATGGGCGGAGGCCAGGCCCAGTGCGACCTGGCGCGAGCCATCGGCGTGGAAGCCCCCTCGCTGGTGCGGACGCTGGACCAGCTCGCTGAGCAGAACCTGATCGAGCGTCGCCCATGCGCCGAGGACCGACGCACCAAACGGCTGCACCTGACCCACGAGGCGACACCGCTCCTGGAAAAGATCGAGAAGATCGTCAACGAGGTGCGAGACGAGATGCTGGGTGGCTTCACGCCGGACGAGATCGATATCTTCGAGGGCATGCTGGACCGCATCGAGAAGAATGGTCTGGAGCTGCAACGCCAATCCGAGCAGGCCAAGGCCAGCTGACGACCCGATACCGGCGCTGAGACGGCCCACCCGCCGCGACAACGCGATGCCACCAGGGAGGGTGGCGCCGTCCATCATAGCGGCCTGGTGGGAACTTCGGCCTTTTTCCCGCTTCCGGCCAGCCTGTCCCGCATGGCCAGCCAGTTTGCCCAATCCTGCTGAAAATCCTCCAGGCTCATCGCCTCCTGCCACCAGACGCACATCGTGTGCTTACCGGATTCGACGATCAGCGCATCCTTCGGCAAGGCATCCAGCCACTGCTCGAGAGACCGCAACCGCTCGGCGTCCAACGGCGGTAGCGGTGCCTGGCGCCACCGCCACTGACCCGTTGCCGCCTCCAGTGCGTCACTGGCGACGTCGTTGCGTATCAGCGTGAAGTCGCTACCGGACGCCGTGCCCGGGTAGCGCAGTCGATACCCCGTCAGGGCGACATTCGGCAGTGCCAACGGCGCCTTGGTGAAGTTCAACTCCCCGCCATTGGCCTTGACGTACCGACGCAACTGGCCACGTAGCGTCTCGCCACGACTAGGCCGCAGCCACACCATTGGCGAGAGCATCAGTAGTATCGCAATCAACAGAAACCCCAGTACCGCCATAAATTCTCCTATATTCCGCGCTAGGCTTCTTGGTGATCGCTATAGATCCGGACATGAAACGATGCATCGTGCCTTGGCGGTGACATCACGTTGCTTCGCGTGAACACATGCCTGATGATCGGCTGCGGCGCCTGACCGCAGGTCGTTGCCGAAAATAGCGTTGTGCCGTTCATTGGCCGCGCTTACAGTTATCCATGTTCATTCGCCGGACGGGGGATTACCCGATGAGCAACGAATACCATCACGTGCTGGTTGCCGTGGATCTGACCAAGGATTCGCACAAGGTCCTGGAACGAGCGATTCCCATCGCGCGCCGCAACCAGGCCAAGCTCTCGATCATCCACACGCTGGAGCCTTTGGGATTTGCCTACGGTGGCGACATCCCCATGGACTTGACGAGCATTCAGGACCAGCTCGACGAACATGCGACACAGCGCCTGGCCGATATCTCGGACCCTTACGACATTCCGCGGGAGGATCAGCATATCGTGGTCGGGATGCCGGACACGGAGATCCAGCGCTTCGCCAAGGAGCACGACGTGGACCTGATCGTCGTGGGTTCCCACGGCCGCCACGGCTTCGCCCTGCTGCTGGGCTCGACATCGACCGGCGTACTGCACGGCGCCGAGTGCGACGTACTGGCGGTCCGCGTCGGCAAGGATGGTGAAACCGAAGAGTGAGGCCGATGCCCCGCACTCACCGCCCACGGCGGGCGGTGAGCAGGTACTCTGCCACGACTTCAGCCACTGCCTTCCGCCATCGCCTCCAGCTCCATCCACCGCTCCATGGCCCGATCCAGCTCCGCCTGGGTGTCCGACAGCGCTTCGATGGCCTGGCTCACTGTCTCGCCATCCTGCTGATAGAAATCCGGCGCCCCCATCCTGGACTCGAAGTCGGCGATCCGCGCCTCCAGCGCCTCGATCGTAGCCGGCAGCGTGTCGAGCTCGCGCTGCAGCTTGTAGGAGAGCTTCTGGCGGCGCTTGTCGCCATCTGCCTTCGCCGCCGACTGACTGTTCGGGGCCGTCTGCCGCTCGGTCAGTTTCTGCTGGGCCTTGCGGGCTTCGGCCAGCTCCCAGGGCGCCGGCGGGAGACGACCGCCCTGGCGCACCCAGTCGCTGTAGCCACCCACGTAGCTGCGCACGACGCCGTCGCCTTCGAAGGCCAGTACGTCGGTGACCACGTTGTCCATGAAGGCGCGGTCGTGGGAGACGAGCAATAGCGTACCCTCGAAATCGAGCAGCAGCTCCTCCAGCAGCTCCAGCGTCTCCACGTCCAGATCGTTGGTCGGTTCGTCGAGCACCAGCACGTTGGCCGGCTGGGTGAAGAGCTTGGCCAGCAGCAGCCGGTTGGACTCTCCGCCGGACAGCGCCTTGACCGGCTGTCTTGCGCGCTCGGGCGTGAACAGGAAATCCTGCAGGTAGCTGATGACGTGCTTGTCCTTGCCCGCCACCGTCACCTTGTCGCTGCCCTGGGCGACGTTGTCGTAGACGCTCTTGTTCGGCTCGAGCCCGGCGCGCAACTGGTCGAAGTAGGCAACCGAAAGGTTGGTACCCATTCTCACGCTGCCCTCGCTCGGCTCGAGCTCGCCCAGCAGGATCTTGAGCAGCGTCGTCTTGCCGGCGCCGTTGCGCCCGATCAGACCGATACGATCGCCACGCTGAATCTCCAGAGAGAGATCGCGGATAATGCAGGCATCGGCGTAGTACTGCGTGACATTCTGCAGCTCGACGACCCGCTTGCCGCTACGCTCGCCGCTATCCACCTGGAACGACGCCTTGCCTTGGCGCTCACGACGCCGGGAACGCTCGTTGCGCATCTTCTCGAGCGCTCGCACACGCCCCTCGTTGCGGGTGCGGCGTGCCTTGATGCCTTGGCGAATCCAGGTCTCTTCCTGTGCCAGTTTCTTGTCGAACTCGGCGCGCTCGCGAGCCTCGACCTCCAGCTCGTGCGCCTTCTGCGCCTGGTAGGTGGCGTAGTCACCGGGATAACGTCCCAGCCGCCCGCGATCGAGCTCCAGGATGGTGGTCGCCAGCTTCGACAGGAAGGCGCGGTCGTGGGTAATGAACAGCACCGCACCCTCGAACGCCAGCAGCTGTTCCTCCAGCCAGGTAATGGTATCGATATCGAGATGGTTGGTCGGCTCGTCGAGCAGCAGCAGATCGGGGCCCGACACCATCGCCCGCGCCAGCGCCACCCGTCGACGCCAGCCTCCCGACAGACCGCTCATCATGGCGTCGGCGGGCAGGCCAAGACGCGTCAGCACGGTATCGATACGCTGGTGAAAGGACCAGCCATCCTGCGCCTCCAGTCGCGTCTGCAGCGTCTCCAGGCGCCGCATGTCCGGTTCGGCCATCGCCACCAGACGGTGATACTCGGCCAGCAGCTCCCCGGTCTCGGGCAGGCCTTGGGCGACGACTTCGAAGATCGTCGCCTCGTCGGCATCCGGCAGGGTCTGCTCGAGCACGCCGATCTTGAGTCCCGGTGCGCGCCAGATATGGCCATCATCGGCCTGGTTGTCGCCCGAGATCAGTTTCAGGAGGGTCGACTTGCCGGTGCCGTTTCGCCCCACCAGCGCCAGGCGTTCTCCCTTCTCGATCTCCAGATCCGCGCCATCGAGAAGCGTGTGGTGGCCGTAGGCCAGTTGCAGTTGTTCAAGGCGTAGCAGAGCCACGTGGGACCTCGCGATCGTGAGTCTTCGAAATGACGTGAGTGGGTAGCTTGATGGCTATTCCGGCCGAGCGTGTCGTCGGCCCGCATTGTACCTTGCCAGCCCACCCTCGCCGAAATGGATTGGCTTACGCTTCGCCCCTGGACCCGTGCGCTTTACAATGCCTGCCGACAAACTTCTCCCCGACCGAAAGGAGTGCCGCGTGAGCGACACGCCACAGCAGCAAGCATCCGGCCACGACACCCCCCTGCCGGAAGCGTTACGCATCACCTCGCCGTCACCGCTGGTCGATATCGGCGCCAACCTGACCCACGACAGCTTCGAGCGGGATCTCGAGGCGACCCTTACTCGGGCGGCCGACGCCAATGTCACGACGCTGGTGGTGACTGGCGCGGATCTCGAAGGCGCCACCAGGGCGGCTCGACTGGCGACTCGATTTCCCGGCCTTTACGCGACGGCCGGCCTGCATCCTCATCATGCCTCCGAGTGGTGTCCGGAGCTGGAGCAGGCGATGCGTGAACTCCATCGACACGAGTCGGTCGTCGCAGTGGGAGAGTGCGGTCTCGATTTCCACCGCAACTTTTCCTCTCCCGCGGACCAGGAGCGCGCCCTGGAAGCGCAACTCGCGCTGGCGGCGGAGTCTGGCTTGCCGCTGTTCCTCCACGAGCGAGATGCCGGGAAGCGCATGCGGGAGATCCTGAGCGAATGGCGGGATCGCCTCGGCGACGCCGTCGTGCACTGCTTCACCGGAGATCGGGAGACGCTCCACGGCTATCTCGACCTGGACCTGCACATCGGCCAGACCGGCTGGCTCAGCGACGAACGCCGCGGTCATCATCTCCGCGAGTTCGTCGCCGACATCCCCGCCGAACGCCTGATGGTGGAAACCGATTGCCCCTACCTGCTGCCGCGCAACCTGCTGGCGAAGATAAAGGGGCGCCGCCATGAGCCGGCTCTGCTACCTTGGATAGTGAGAGAACTGGCTCACTGGCGCGGCGAGAGCGAAGCCGAGTTGGCACATCGAACCACGCTGACGGCCAAGCGCTTCTTTCGGCTGAACGAGGACGCTGGCAAATGACCGACTATCCAGGATTCATCGCCGTCGAGACCGGCGACGACAATTCGCTGCCGCTGGCCATTGCCTGGGCGCTACCCAACGGTCAGATCAAGCACACCCTGATCCAGCCGGACGACGAGTGGCTGGACGACGAGCTGCTCTCCCTCGGTGGCTACGATCTCGACGAGCTTCGACATCTCGGCATCAGTCCGTTGGACGTGCTCAGGGAGCTGGAGAACGACCATTTCAGCGAGACACTCTATACGGCGGGCGTTCAGGATGATGAAGCCGCCCTGTCGCTGATGTTCGACGACTTCGGTGTCGACCCCTTCGTCGAGCTTGCCCCGGCGGCGAATCTCTACCCGGAACTCGATGCCGGCGACTGGTCACGGGCCCGCAGCGAGCTGTTCGGAGAGATGGGGCTGGAGCCCCTGCGCCCGGAGCACGAGGTTCAGGTCATGCTCCATCTCCATCAGCGTCTCCTTCAACGGGACGAGTAGCGCCGCGCGCCGCCAGCCGTTGCCGCCCCGCCGCAACGGCTGCCTCAATCCCGCCTCCTCCGCAGTAGAAGACGGCGAGCGCATCGATGAGCGCCTGTGCCCTTATGGGGATCCCTTCGCGTCGGTATCGCGCCGCCCGCGCCGCCACCTTCGCACTGAACGCGTCTCGGTCCACCTCGACGCCATCGAGATTGTCGACGCTGACCTCGAACGGCTTGCAACACGCCTCGCTGAGTAACGCCTCCAGCGCCTGGGGCGCGGTCTCGACACGCTCGAAGTCGACCTGCCGCTCGGCATCCCGCCCGTCGGGCTCATACCAATAGCCGTAATCCTCGAGCTGGCGACGTGCCTCGCCGGCAATGCACCAGTGGCTGATCTCGTGCAGCGCGCTGGCGAAAAAGCCGTGGGCGAAGACGATCCGATGATGATCGTGATGCGCGTCCGCCGGCAGATAGATGGGTTCGTCCTCCCCGCGCACCAGTCGCGTGCGATGACTGTCGGCAAAGATACCGTCGAACAGGGCAATCAGGTCTTCGATGTCATGTGTCATCAGGGCCTCCGAAACTGCGCCGGAGTATACGTAAGTTCACACCTGACGCCGAGCGCTGCCCAGCGACTCCTGCTAGAATCGCCGTCCTGTCCGTTCGGTCAAGGAGCGCCTCGTGTCGTCGACCGTCAGCCGTTTCCATCGCTGCCGCCGGGAAACCGGAAGCCTCGTGCGTCTGGGCCTGCCCATCTGCGGCGCGCAATTGGCTCAGGCAGGCATGAGCGCGTCGGATGTCATCATGTCTGGCCGGGCCAGCGCCATCGACCTGGCGGCGGTTTCCGTCGGTGCCAGCTTGTGGGTTCCGCTGATGCTCTTGATGACCGGAACCTTGATGGGCCTCACTCCCATCGTGGCCCATCGAATGGGCGCCGGGAGTCACGATCAGGTCCGCGGCAAGGTCCACCAGGCGCTTTGGGTGGCGCTGATCCTGGGAATTCTCAGCGCCCTGGCCATGACGCTGGGCGCCAGCGCCATCTTCCACCTGATGCAGATTCCCGCCGATGTCGCCAGTCTGGCGACCGCTTACTTGAACGCCGCCGCTTTCGGCATTCCCGCCGTGGCGATATACCAAGCGCTACGCGCCTTCTCCGACGGCATGCATCACACGCGGCCCGCCCTGTGGATCAGCCTTCTCGGTCTTGCGGTCAATATTCCCGGCAATTTTCTGCTGATCTACGGCGGCCCGGGACTGGTCGGGCTATTCGGCAACGGGATCCCCCTTTTTCTGCAGCAGCTACCCGCGCTGGGTGCATTCGGATGTGGTATCGCGACCGCCGTATCGATGTGGGCCATGTGCCTGGGTATGATCTGGTACACCACTCGCAGTCGTGCCTATGCCCCGGTAGTCCTGTGGGCCTCCCCGACCCCGCCCCGCTGGCAGGATATCGCGGAGCTTCTGTATATCGGCCTCCCGATTGGCCTGGCCATCTTCTTCGAGGTCACGCTGTTTACCGTGATCACGCTTCTGGTCGCCTACCTCGGCGAGATCACCGTGGCTGCGCACCAGATCGCCCTCAATGTCACGTCGATACTGTTCATGCTGCCGCTGTCGTTGAGCATGGCCCTGACCGTCAGGGTCAGCAACCGACTCGGGGCGGGCAATGCGGCCGAGGCACGCTTCGTGGCCTGGAACGGTATCGGCGTCGGCTTTGCCTTGGCGCTGCTCAACAGCACGCTGATCTGGCTTCTGGCGGCTCCGGTAGTGTCGCTCTACACCAGCAACGTCGACGTGCGCACCCTGGCCATGTCACTGATTCTGCTGGCCATGCTGTTTCAGATTTCGGACTCGCTCCAGGTCAACCTGGCCGGCGCCCTGCGTGGCTACAAGGACACCAGGGTCGTCATGGGCATCACCCTGTTTTCCTACTGGTTCGTCGGCCTGGGATGCGGCCACTTGCTGGGGCGCGGCCTGGAGAACCTGTTCGACGCACTGGGCATCTATGGTTACTGGATCGGGCTCAATGCGGGCTTGACGACGGCAGCGGGGCTACTCGCTTGGCGTTTATGGCAGGTCGGTAGCCGTCGGTTGACGAAAAGCTGAAATTATCGTCATTGAGTCTACCGCGGGGCTTAACATGCCCTTCCTGGCTGTGCTAATACTGGCATCAGGCCTCAAGCCGTGACATTGCCGACCAGGAGGGTAGCCATGGGTGTCCCACTTTCCCCTCGATCCGCGCAGATCATTGATCTGGAAACCATGAGGCATCGGCTGAGAGCCAGGAAGCGGTTGGTCCGGCTATCGCCCGAACTCGACGGCCTGGAAATGCTCTACTACCTCGCCTCCGATCCCGACACGCTGTACGGCATGCCACTGCTGGCATGGGGACTGCGCGAAGACGACGAAGTCGTCGGGCTGGTGCCCTGGATGGAGTCATTGGCACCTTGCCACGAGCTGGACGATCCCGAATATGGCCACTTCGTGGGCTATCGCGATCCCGAGACGCACGAGATATTCCACGACGCTCCCGAGCACAAGATTGCCGAGCTGGCGCACGCGGCAGCCTATTTCGATTATGAAGAAACCCAGGACGTCTCGTTGACCCAGCAACTGCCGGAAACCCAGGGCACGCACGCACTGTGCATGGACGAGGATGGCAAGCCCTGGCAACTCAAGCAGATCTTCGGTTGGCACCTCTACAGCAATGGGGCCGTCGATGCGATGCTGGTCGACGACACACGGGCGACGTCACTTCCCGTTCTGCTGGGGGACGACTGCCTCTATCCCGGTCGAAGTCGCCACCACACGCTCTATTTTTTCCAGCGCAATATCGCCAACCGCATCCGGAACGAAGATCCGGATACTCTGGAGGCGCTGGCACTGATGGTCATGCCGGGGAACTGACCCGTCAGCTGAAAAGAGTGGCCAACCGGCCCGCTTCGCCGCTATCTCATCCCAACAGGATGCGATAGCGGTATTCTTCCCCATCCTGGCTCTGTTCGATGAGCCGATGTCCCAGGAAATTGCAGAACTTGGGGATGTCGCGGGTCGTCGCCGGATCGGTGGCGAGCACTTCCAGGATGTCACCGGTTGCCATGTCTCGCACCTTGTTGTGCATCAGCATGATCGGCTCCGGACAGTAGAGTCCCCGTGTATCCAGTCTCTCCCCTTGATGAAGCCGAGCGTCGTTCATGGTTGCCTCGCGCAAGCTATCGTCGTTCATTCATCCAGTCTCACGTGGACGGTGACCTCTTCACGGTCATGATACAGGTGGCGACAGGCGATGCTAGCGCTCACGCCTGCAGTCTTCAACGAACCCTCGAGCCGTATCAGGCAACGCCGAACTTCCTCCCACCTTTTTTTCATCGGCAGTTTCAGGTTGAAAATCGCCTCGCGGCACCAGCGTTTGATCAGCCAGCGTTCGACCATATCGATCACTCGCATCGGTTTGTCGACGATATCGCACACCAGCCAGTCGAGCCGGTACGGCGGTTCCCAGACAAAACCGTCTTCACGCAAGTGCTCGACCTGCCCCGTCGCCATCAATCCTGGCGCCATGGGCCCGTTGTCGATGGCATAGACGAACATTCCACGACGCACCAGCTGGTAGGTCCAGCCACCCGGCGCTGCGCCCAGGTCCACGGCTTGCATGCCGCCGTGCAGGCGCGATTCCCAGGCCTCTTTCGGCACGAAGGTATGCCAGGCTTCCTCGAGTTTGAGAGTCGAACGGCTCGGAGCATCGGCGGGATGGCGGAGGCGCAGAATCCCACCCGGATGATCGCTGCGATTGCCCGGAAAGCTCATGCCGACCTGTATCGAATCGCCGGCCAGCCAGAACAGATGGAGCCTTCGCCCCCCGGCCTTGCGCCGCAGGCCACCTCCTCGCTTCAGCGCACTCTCCAGAGGCCGGCTCAGAGACTTGGCCAGGCGCCCAAGACTCTTGCCGTCATTGGTATCCGGGGTCTCGTGCCAGATCGACTCGAAATTCCAGCCACTCTCATTGACCAGATCCGCGATGGACGAGATTCGGTCCTCACGCGAGAGGGCAAGTGGCTCGAACGCGACGAGTGACTGTCTCGCGAACACCAGTGACTTCAGCGGCAGCTCGCGATGAATGCTATTTGCGGGCCGAAAGTCATGGCTTTGCCAGCGTATGAAACCGCTATTGGCTTCTGCCATGACCACCTGCCCAAACTCGCCGATTTCGGATGCGCGCCCCGTGATCTCGGCGGCGAGATCCGGCTCGAAACCGGCTCGGCAATACAGCAGCCACTCGTTGGGCACTCGATTCACAATCACCTCGCTACGCTAACGCTGACTCGAAATCAGTCCAACAAAGAAAAACCCCAGCTTCTCTCGAAGCTGGGGTTTCTGAATAAGTGCCTGACGATGACCTACTCTCACATGGGGA
>NZ_CALFQK010000169.1:0-20040 GCF_937921195.1 uncultured Salinicola sp. | reverse complement strand
TGTCGAGGGTCAGCAGCCGCTGGGACTGCGACAGGTCGATGTCGAAGGTGTCGAGAAGGTCGTTGAGCATGTTCTCTTCCTGATGACGGGACTCAGGTTTTCGTGTGGCCTGGGCAACCGGCTAGCGATGACCCTACATGATGCCATTCGGTAGGATAACGCGGTATCTACCGAATGTTTGTAAGAGAATTGCCATTGATGGCTAAGATTTTTGATGAAGTGACGGCTCTTTCGCTGAATGCCTGAGCCACTCAATCAGACCGAGTCCCATCGATCAGCACCGCCAAGGGCCGGCTGGCGGCGGCCATGCTGCTCGATCTCGAACCCCGCCGCTCACGCATGCTCGGGACGAAGCTTCTGATCGGTGACAGCGCGCCCTGACGCCCTCGATGCCGGTGGCGCGCCACCGTTCACGGGTCGGGATATTACGACCATGGGCCCAGAGAGCCTGCCAGCACCGGCGTGTTAATCTACTTCGAAAGTTACCGGTAACCACCGGACACAAGAATCGATTCCGGGGATTGTCATGCCACGTCGTTCCTCTGGGCGGGTGACGCTTCAACACATCGCCGACCGTGTCGGCGTCACCAAGATCACGGTGTCACGGGCCCTGCGGGAGCCCCATCGGGTTTCAGCCGCCTTGCGATTGCGCATCGAATCCGCCATCGACGAGCTCGGCTACATTCCCAATCACTCCGCCGGCGCCCTGGCCAGCGGTCGGTCGCATAGCGTTGCCCTGTTGATTCCGTCGCTCTCCAACTCGGTGTTCTCGGAAATCCAGCGGGGGGTCCAGGAGGGACTGAGTGAAGCGGGTTATCAGGTACTGATCGGTCATACCGGCTATTCGATCCTGGAAGAGGAACGCCTGATCGACACCTACTTGAGCTACGGCGTCGAGGCGCTGATTCTGCCCGGCACCCGCCACACCGATCATGCCTGTCGCCTGCTGGCGCGAGCCCGGGTGCCGGTGGTCGAGACGCTGGAGCTCACCGAGACGCCGCTGGACATCAACGTCGGGCTGGACCAGCACGAAGCCGGCGTGGCGATGACGCAGGCGTTTCTCGAGCGGGGCTATCGACGAGTCGGCTTTCTCGGCGCGCGCATGGATCACCGCGCGCAACTGCGCATGGCGGGATGGGAGACGGCGATGCGGCAGGCGGGGCTATCGGCCCAGCGCTGCCTGACCACGCCCCACCCCTCCTCCTATCGCCTGGGCGGAGAGATGCTGGGCTCGATGCTGGAGCGCTGGCCGGAGCTGGAGGCTGTGTTCTGCGGCAACGACGACCTCGCCGCCGGGGCGCTGTTCGAGTGCCAGCGGCGCCGGCTCGAGGTGCCCGGTGCTCTGGCACTGGCCGGTTTCAACGGTCTCGACATCACCGAGGCGACCGCTCCGCCACTGGCAACGGTGGTGACACCCCGGCGGCGTATCGGGGATGTCATCGCCTCACGCCTGCTGGCTCGCCTTCAGGGCGCCCCACTGCGACCCTCCAGCGAAAACCTGGGGTTCCAGATTCGCGTTGGAGGGAGCCTCTGAACGGCGCCCCGCCTGCGCGCGCTCGCCTCCGAAGCGGGCGGTTATCTCAGCGTCCGGCGGCGAGAAAGCGCTTCTCGAGTTTCAGTACCGCTTCGTTGACCACCTGCTCGAGCGTGCCGGCGATGTCGACGGTGACCGCCTCGTCCTCGCCGGGCGCCTCGAGCGTGGCCAGTTGGCTGTCGAGCATCGCCTCCCCCTTGAAGAAGTGCTCCCGACGCGCCTGGATGCGCTGCAGCAGCAGTTCGCGGCTGCCGGCAAGATGCACGAAGGTGAGTGCGCCATCGCCTTGGCGCAACGTATCGCGGTAGCGCTTCTTGAGGGCGGAGCAGCCGATGACCAGCGTCTCGTCCCTGGCCCTGGCCTCGGCCAGAAACTCCGCCAGTCGCTGCAGCCAGCCGGCCCGGTCGTCGTCGTCGAGGGGTTCGCCGCGTGACATCTTGGCGACGCTCTCCGGCGAGTGGTAGTCGTCTCCATCGAGGAAGCGCCCTCCCAGTGCGGTTGCCAGCCGCTGCCCGACCTCGGTCTTGCCGCAGCTGGATACGCCCATTACGACGATGCGCTGACTCATCTTTGCGTCCATGACGTTGCCTTCCGATTGGTACCAGCAGGATTGCTACGTAGATAGTGACTACATCGGTAATCGATACGTGTGTGACTGGTACGGATGTGATTGGTGCCGTGTGGTCTCGCCGGCCTGCTACTGGCCTAGCCCGATTGGATCGATGTTGTCTCTACGCCTTTAGGCGCATTGTTGAGATCGATCTGTTACCGGTAACATCCATTCTCGCCAACTCCACCGCGAAGCACAACGCCACCATTGGCGTATATCCGGCCTCCGGCGCCGCGTGCTCTCACCAAGGAATGTCGTCGACATGGATAGCCCCACCTCTCTGATACTCGCCGCACTGGGCAGCATCATCGTGCTGCTCTATCTGGTCATGAAGCTGCGCCTGCACGCCTTTGTCGCACTGCTCGTCGTCAGTGGCCTGGTCGGGCTGGCGACCGGCATGAACGTCGACCAACTGCTGGACACGGTCGAGAAAGGCATGGGCGGCACGCTGGGCTTCGTCGCCACCGTGGTCGGCCTGGGCGCCATGTTCGGCAAGATGCTGGAGGTCTCCGGCGGCGTCGATCGCCTGGCCAGCACGCTGCTCGACAAGTTCGGCGAGAACCGCTCGCAGTGGGCGATGGGCGTCACCGGTTTCCTGGTGGCGATTCCGGTATTCCTGGACGTCGCCTTCATCATCCTGGTGCCGCTGATCTATGCCCTGACACGCCGCACCGGCCGCTCGCTGCTCTACTACGGCATTCCGCTGCTGGCGGGACTTGCCGTGACCCACTCGTTCATCCCACCGACACCGGGGCCGATCGCCGTCGCCAAACTGATCGGCGCCGACCTTGGCTACGTGATCCTGTTCGGCGCGATCTGCGGGCTGCCGGCCATGATCATCGCCGGCCCGCTGTTCGGCCGCTGGATCGCCAAGCGTATCGACGCCCAGATTCCGGATTACATGGAGCTGCCGAAGAACGATCTCGATACCGCCGGCCTGCCCAGCTTCAAGCTGATCCTGTCGATCATCCTGCTGCCGCTGGCCCTGATCGTCCTCAACACTGTCTCCGGCGTGATCCTGCCGGCGGACAGCCCGGTGCTGGCCGCACTGACCTTCCTCGGTCACCCGTTCGTGGCGTTGACCCTGGCCACGCTGCTCGCCTTCACGCTGCTGGGGACGCGCCGCGGCATGAAGCGGGAGCAGGTGATGGAAGTCGCCACCAAGGCGCTGGAACCGGCCGGCATCATCATTCTGGTCACCGGTGCTGGCGGCGTGTTCAAGCAGGTGTTGATCGATTCCGGCGTGGGCGAAGTGATGGGCAACATCATGGCCGAAAGCGCCCTGCCGCCGATCCTGCTGGCGTTTTTGATCTCCACCGCGGTCCGTGTGATCCAGGGCTCGGCCACCGTCGCGATGATCACCGCCGCCGGCCTGATGGCCCCGGTGATCACCACGCTCAATCTCGACGGCCCGGTGCTCGGCCTGCTGGTCATCGCGATCGCTTCCGGCGCCACGGTGCTGAGCCACGTCAACGACTCCGGCTTCTGGCTGGTCAACCGCTACTTCGGTCTGACCGAGGCGCAGACGCTCAAGAGCTGGACGGTGATGGAGACGATCATCGGCCTGACGGGGCTGGTGATGGCGCTGATCGTCGGCCTGTTCGTCTGACCCGCGACTCGGCCATGAAACGCATGACGCCCGCTGCGGGGTTCCCGCAGCGGGCGTCCTGGTCTCCAGCACCGTCGACCGACACGTCGAAGGCTCGCTAGCGGCGCGTGTCCAGCGCTTCCCGCACCGTCGCTTGCCGACGCCGGGAGAGCTCCTTGCCCAGCGCCGGTCCACGAAACCCCTCGTCGAGCAGCGCTTTGGGCAGGATCTGGGAGGCCAGCCGCCAGGCCAGCGCCAGATCGTCCGCCAGTTCGCCATCGTCGTGGGCGATCAGGGCCAGCAGCGGCGTGACGCGCTCGGGCCGTCGCCAGGCGTCGATCCCGTCCAGCCAGGCCATGATCGCGCCGGCACGATCTTCGGCGTCACCGGGCCGCAGATCATCGATGCGGAGACGCAACCGGCGGGACAGGGCCGCCAGCCGCATGGCATCCCGAAAGGCGTTGGGCGCCTTGACGGCATCGTTGAGCCGCGCTTGCTCATCGTCCTCGAGGTGCTCGCCGAGCCGCGCCCAGCGCCATAGCGCCACGCTGTGGGACGCGGATTCGTCGGGGACGGGCGCGAGTCGCGCCAACACCTCGGGTAGCGATGGCGTCGCCAGCGACGGCATCAGCACCGCCAACGCCCCGCAGGTCTCCAGCGTCTGGAAATAGGCGGAAGGGTCGGCTTCGCCCAGCGCCTTGTGCGTCTCCGTCCACACCCGCTCGGCGACCAGGTACTGCATTTCGCCGCTCTCGGTGAGCTGGCGCATCAGCGCCATCGTCTCCGCGACGATGGTGAAACCGAGCTTGCGGTAACGCGCCAGGAAACGCGCCGCGCGCAACACCCGCAACGGATCCTCGACGAAGGCGGCCGAGACATGCCGGAGCCTCCTGGCCGCAAGATCGGCGGCACCGCCATAGGGGTCGACCAGTTCGCCGTCCGGGGTCTCGGCCATGGCATTGATGGTGAAATCCCGCCGCGCCAGATCGGCTTCCAGCGTCACGTCGGGGCTGGCGTGGACCTCGAACCCGGTGTAGCCGTGCCCCTGCTTGCGCTCGGTGCGCGCCAGCGCGTACTCCTCGTGGGTATCGGGGTGCAGGAAGACGGGGAAGTCGCGACCGACGGACTTGAAGCCGCGCAGGCGCATCGCTTCCGGCGTGGCGCCGACCACCACCCAGTCGCGATCGCCCACCGGCCAGCCCAGGCGGGCGTCGCGCACGGCGCCGCCCACCAGGTAGACCTCCAGTCCGTCGAGACGGGGATCGGGGGGCATGCTCAAGGCTCGCCGCCGTTATCGTTCGACATGTTCGGGCCGCCGATGCGCCCAGTCCACGAACCCGCCGTCCAGGCTGTAGACCTCGTCGAAGCCCTGCCCGGCAAGCCAGGAGGCGGCTTGTTGACTGGAGTGCCCGTGATAGCAGACCACCACCACGGGCGTGTCGCTGGGCGTCTTGTCCACCAGCTCCGCCACCGTGGTGTTGTCGAGATGCCGGCTGCCGGGAATATGGCCCTGGGCGAAACTCATGGGATCGCGAATGTCGACGAGCTTGAGCGAGCGTCCTTCGCTCAGCCACTGCGCCAGCGTCGTCGGGTCGAGATGGGCGAAAGACTGGGTCATGAATCACTCCTGAGAAGCGTTGGCTGAGCGAACGGAAGCGGAACCACTCACCGGTCTGCCTACCTGGACGGCTCCGAGATCCGCTCGCCGCTGTCGAGATCGAGGGCGGTCAGTGAGCCTCCCCATACGCAGCCGGTATCCAGCGCTTGCGCATCGACCCTGGCCCCCGGGGTATGCCCCTCCAGCGCGGCCCAATGGCCGAACAGCAGCGTCAGGCCGTCGGCGCGGGGATAGGTGAACCAGGGGGCGTAACCCTCGGGCGCGCTGTCCAGCCCTTCCTTGGCGGCAAAATCCAGCGTGCCGTCAGCGGCGATGAAGCGCATGCGGGTGAACACGTTGACGATGGCCCGGATGCGATCCATGCCGGCCAGGTCGGGCTCGAAACGAGCCGGGCGATTGCCGTACATCACGTTCAGGAAAGCATCCACATCGTCTGACCGCAACACCGCTTCCGCCTCCGCCGCCAACTCGTTCGCCTGGGCGAGCGACCACTGCGGCGGCAGCCCGGCATGGGTCATCACGCAGCCGCGCTCGGCGTCGTCGACCAGCAGCGGCTGGTGCCGCAGCCATTCGAGCATTTCGTGCCGGTCCGGCGCCTCGAGAATGTCGCTCAGGGTATCGTTGCGCTTGAGCTTGCCATGGCCCCGCGCGACGGCCAGCAGGTGGAGGTCGTGGTTGCCAAGCACCACGCTGGCGGCGCCGTCCAGCGCGACGCTCCTGCGCAGGCAGCCAAGCGAATCGGGGCCACGATTGACCAGGTCGCCGACCAGCCACAGCCGGTCCCGGGAGGGCGAGAAGTCGAGCCGCTCGAGCAGGGCTTCGAATTCGGCGTAACAGCCCTGCAGGTCGCCGATTGCGTAGGTCGCCATGCGCTTCCTCGTGTTGGTGGTGCCGCCGCAGGCCGCGATTCGATGCCGGTGCGGCGGCGGACGTGAACGCCGATCGCTCGCCGCTCAGTGGACCTGATTGGGGCCCGCCAGACGAAACGGCGCGATGGCGACATCGAAGGTGGCCTGGCTGGACAGGTCGATACAGGTGTAACTGCCCTGCATGACACCGACGGGACATTCGATCACCGCACGACTGGTATAGCGAAAGCTGTGCCCGGCAGTGATCGTCGGCTGCTTGCCGACCACCCCGTTGCCGCGCACCTCCTGCACCTTGCCGTGGCCCTGGGTGATCTTCCAGTAACGCGACAGCAGCTGCACGCTGCGGTCGGAGTGATTGTGCACGGTCACCGTGTAGCTGAACACGAACCGGTTGTCGCCGGGCGACGATTCGTCCTCGCGAAACGCCGGCTCGATGTCGACGGTGACGGCGGGTGATCTCTCGCTCATGAACTCTCCTCCGTCGCGGAAGAACTCTCCGGCCGGTGGCCCGTGAGATGGTTGCTGATGGCGACCAGCTCCTCGACCCGCAGTGTCTGGGGACGGCGGCCGGGATCGATCCCCAGCGCCGCCAGCGCCTCCGCATCGATCATCCCCTTGAGATTGTTGCGCAGGGTCTTGCGCCGCTGGCCGAACGCCTCCCTCACCACGTCGGCAAAATGGGCCTCGTCCAGGGCCGGTGAAGGCGGCTCGGCATAGGGCGTCAGGCGAACGATCGCCGAGTCCACCTTGGGCTGCGGCACGAAGGCGCCGGGCGGCACCACGAACAGCGACTCGACCGCGCAGTGATACTGGGTCATCACCGACAGCCGCCCCCAATCGGGTCCGCCGGGCTCGGCGGCGAGGCGCTCGACGACCTCCTTCTGCAGCATGAAGTGCATGTCCAGGATGGCGCCGCGGGCCTTCAGCAGGTGGAAGATCAACGGCGTCGAGATGTTGTAGGGGAGATTGCCGATCACCCGCAGCGGGCGTCCATCCTGTCGGGACAGCTCGTGAAAATCGAACTTGAGCGCATCCCCCTCGTGAATCGTGAACTCGGGATAGTCGTAGAACTGTACCCGCAGGCCGGGAATCAGATCGCGATCCAGCTCGATCACCTCCAGCGCACCGGCAGCCTCGAGTATCGGCCCGGTCAGCGCGCCCTGGCCGGGGCCGATCTCGACCAGGCGATCGCCGCCACGCGGACCGATGGCCCGCACGATGCGCGAGATCACCCCGACGTCGCGGAGGAAGTTCTGGCCGAACCGTTTCCGGGCACGAGGCATCGGTGAACGATCGGAGGAGCGTGTAGCCATGAAAAAAGGATTCCTTCAGTGAGCGCGGGCGGTCATCTGCCGAGCCACCTGGAGTGCGACCCGGAGGCTCCCCACATCGGCCAGGCCGGTGCCGGCGAGATCCAGGGCGGTACCGTGATCGACAGAGGTGCGAACCATTCCCAGGCCCAGCGTGATATTGGCGGCCTGCCCGAATCCGGCGTACTTGAGCACCGGCAGGCCCTGATCGTGATACATCGCCAGCACGGCATCGGCGTGATCGAGATGACGGGGCGTGAACAGCGTGTCCGCCGGTAGAGGCCCCACCAGATCGAGGCCCTCGTCGCGCAGCCGATCCAGCGCCGGCGTGATGACTTCGATCTCCTCGCGCCCCAGGTGCCCGTCCTCCCCGGCGTGGGGGTTGAGCCCGCAGACGAGGATCCGGGGCGAGGCGATGGCGAAGCGCCGGTTCAGCTCTGCCGCCAGGATCCGGATGACGCGCATCAGGCCTGCTTCGGTGATCGCCTCGGCCACCCGGGAGAGCGGCAGGTGGGTGGTCGCCAGCGCTACCCGCAGTGGCCTGGAAGTGCGTTCGGTGGAGAGCATCATCACCACCTCCTCGACACCGCAGGCGTCGCGAAGATACTCGGTATGGCCGGTGAAGCCGGGATACCCGCCCTCGATGATCGCGCCCTTGTGCAGCGGCGCCGTCACCATGGCGTCGGCCGTTCCCCGCCTACAGGCCTCGATGGCCACGTCCAGCGTCTTCAGTACGTAGCCGGCGTTGGCGGGGTCCAGCCGGCCAGGCATCGAGGGCTTCGCCAGCGGTACCGGCCAGACCGGCAGCCGGCCGGCGGTGGGCGCAGGCAGCCTCGCTCCCGGATCGATGATGTCCAGCTCGACCGGCCAGCCCAGCACCCGGGCACGCTCGGCCAGCAGCGCCGGGTCCCCCACGGCAACCACCGTCGCCGCCAGTTGCTGCCAGTCCCGGGCCGCCGCAAGCGCCAGCTCGGGGCCGATGCCGGCCGGTTCGCCGGTGGTCAGTGCCAATACCGGCGAGGCCATCAGCCGTTGTCGAGACGATTGTCGATGTAGGCGCTGGCGCGAATTTCCTGTGTCCAGGCTTCCAGCTCGTCATTGACCTTGCGCTGGAAGATCGCCTGGCTCGCCTGCTCCCGGGTCATCTTTGCGCTGTCGCCACCACGGGTGTCGATCAGCTTGACCAGGTGAAACCCGCTGGGGCTGCGAATCGGCTCGCTGACTTCCCCCTTGGACAGCTCCGGGATCACGTCGGCGAAGATGGTGGGAATCTGTGCCGCCTGGCGCCAACCGAGATCGCCCCCCTGCAGCGCCTGCGCATCATCGGACTCGGCCACGGCCAGCTGCTGGAAGTCAGCGCCACCCTGCAGTTGCTGATAGAGCTTCTGCGCCTCGTCCTGTGCCTGGGTGACCTGATCCGGCGTCGGTGACTGCGGCACGGCAATCAGAATCTGGGCGAGGTGGTAGGCGACATTGCTGTTCTCGCCACGCTGCGCCAGAAAACGATCGACTTCACGATCGGACACCGTGACTCTGCTGGCGACCCGGTCCTGCTGCACCTGTCGAATCAGCAGCTCACGACGCACCTGTTCACGCACTCCCGCCAGGGTCTGGCCCTGCTGCTCCAGCGTGTTCGCGAACTCGTCCAGACTCATGCCGTTGTTCTGGGCGATGCCGCGCATGGTGCTGTTGAGCTGGGTCTCGTCGATGCTCAGCTTGGCATCCTCGGCCATCTGCAACTCGATCTGCTCGGTGATCATGCGGTCCAGCACCTGACGCTCCAGCGCCCGCTCCGGCGGCATCTGGATGTTGTTGGCCTGGAGCTGGTCGCGCGCCTGGGCGACCCGCTGTTCGAGCTGGCTTTGCATGATGGCATCGTCGTTGACCACGGCGACGATACGATCCAGCGGCACCACCTCCGCCATCGCCGACAATGGCGACAGCAGCATTACCAGCGCCAGGGGGATCCATACTCTAGGACGCATGCCTACCTCTCTTGCTTGATGGAAAGGCGAGCCGTTCGGGCTCGCCGTGAACATGGATTGATCGGAACAGCCGCTTCGTCAGAACTGCGTCGCTTCATAGCCCGGTACCGCGCGGGCAAAGTAGCTGTCGGCTTCCTGGCCGACGCCGCCCAGTCCCTTGAACACGAAGCGCAGGAACAGGCCTCGATCCGTGTAGTCGTCATTGATGGTGTTGGCGGTGTCGTTGTCTTCGACCCATTCTCGCCATACCACCTGGACCGCGCTGCAGCAGCTGTTGAACTGGACGCCGGCCAGCGTTTCCAGGTCGCGGCTGTTGGTGTTGTCGTAGAGATAACGGCCTATCAGGTCCAACGATGACGTGGCCTTGTAGGCGAACGACACGTCGAAATCCTCACGACTGTAGTTCAGGCGATCCTCTTCGTCTCCCGACGGATCGAACCCTTGGAGTTGCCATCGGTAGCCAAGGTTCACGACATGGCCAACCGGGCTCAGGTACTGGAGATAGGCCGACGCCTTTTCGGTCTTGGAGCGGTCCGGATCGTAGAACCACTCGTAACGCGAGCGCCACTGATCGTTGATACGCCAGTCGAGCTGGGTGATCACCGGCGAACGGTCGCGGGTGGCGCGATACCAGTCCTCGTAGTCGGTCTCCTTGTCCGGCAGCGTGTTCGGATCGCCCTCGATATCGATGTTGCGATCCGAGAAGTAGGCGCTCTGCCCCACGGAAAGCGCCAGACGCTCGCGCCCGGTGTCATCCTCGAGGAAGCGCGTCGAGGCGCCGTAGGAGAGTTTGTTGACGTCCCCCACCCGGTCGGCCCCCGTGAAGCGATAAGGCGACCAGAGCTGGCTCCACGAGATCGCCCGCTCATCGGTATCGAAATCGGGGAACTCCGACTGATCCCGCTCCGGCACGTAGGCGTAGTAGAGGCGCGGCTCGAAGGTCTGCTTCCACTCGCTGTCGAACAGCGTGACGTCGCGCTGGAAAATCAGGCCGGAGTCGACCGAGTAGACCGGTACCGTGCGCGACAGGCTCTCGTCCCGGTCGGTGTCGCGGTTGCCGTAGTCGAGCTCGTAATTGGTCTGCCACAGCTGGAAGCGCGGCTCCAGGAAGCCCCAACTGGGCTGCCCGCGCCACCCGATGGCCGGGGTCAGGTTGATGCGCGACCCGTTGGCCGCCTCGCGCAGGCGGATCTGGCGGGTATTCCCGGTCTCCTCGTCCTCCCAGAAACCGTCGCTGTCGACGCCATGCAGATCGCGCCAGAAGTATGTCGCGTTGGAGTTCCACTCCTGATAGAAACCGTTGTCCTGCCCCCAGCGTGCATTGGCGGTCAGGCTGGGCAGCTTGTAGAACGGCCGATCGTCCTCGTCGAGAGGATAATCCATGCGCTGGTAGCCCTGGGCCCGGGCATCGAGGTTCCAGGTCGTGCCCTGATAGCTCAGCCGCGCCAGACGCTCGAGGTACTCGGTATCCTGCTCACCGAAATCACGCCCGAAATCGTCGAAATAGCGCCCGTCGCTGGCGGCACCGTAACGCATGGCGTAATCCAGCCGGTCGCTGAAGTAGCCGTAGTGGCTGTAATCGACGTACCAGCGATCCTCGCCGTCGAAGGCATCGTTGGGATCGTTGGGGTTGTCGTTCTCGCCGCCATTGTCATTGGGCAGGTAGGCGCCCTCGATGGACCCCTGGTCGCTGCCGAACAGATACCGGAACTCGCCGCCCAGCATGAAGCCGTGGTCGGAGATGACCCGCGGGGTGATGGTCGCGTCGTAGTTGGGCGCCAGATTGAGGTAGTAGGGCTGGCTGTAGTCGAGACCGTCGCTGGAGATCCCCATCGTCGGCCACAGGAACCCGCTCTGGCGGCGATCGTCGATGGGAAAGCGTACCCACGGCCAGTAGAAGACCGGCACGTCTCCCATCTCGAGTCGCGCGTTGGAAGCGGTGCCGAAGCCCTGTTCGCGATCGATGGTGACGTCGCTGCCCACGATCCGCCACAGCCGGCTATCCGGGGCACAGGTGGTGAAGCTGGCCTCACGCATGCGATAGCGGCCGTCGTCGAGACGCTGCATCGACTGGGCATCCCCGCGCAGCCGTTGTTCATGGACGACGTAGTGGGCGTCGTCGATGCGCGCCGCGTCGCTGTCGAGCGAGACCTGGCCATCGTCACCGCGCACCAGCATCCCCGGATAGCGGATCGTCAGGGGACCGTCGGCGAAGGCCGTGTCCCGGGCAGCATTGACCCGCACCCGCGGCGACTCCAGTTGGCTTTCGCCGCGCCGCAGCACGACATTGCCCCCCAGAATGGTTTCGCCATCGTCGCCGTACTCGGCCGATCCCGAATTGGACAGCACCTCTTCGGGGGTCTTTCCCTCGGGCAGCAGGTAGCCCGGTTCGATATAGCGGCCACCGCAGAGCGCGCCAGCCGGTGCCTGGTCACCCCAGGGAGACCAATCCAGCTGGTCCGCCGGTAGGGGTGCGGGGGGCGCCGCCTGGGCCGTCGATGAAATCAGGCCGGTGAGGGCAGTCCAGACCAGTCGCTTGCCCATGTGTCCTCTGTGTCCTTGCCGAGTGAAGTCGGTATTATACAGACCTCGACGGGACTTGCCGCGAAGCCATTCCTTGTTGAACCGTCTGGGTGCCGCGCGGGCGTGCCGAGATTTCGGCGGGGGCCAAGCCGATTTGGCGATGGCGTCCGAACGCGACACATTGATCGCCGGCCGCCGGATGCTACGCTGTCGCGCTCGATGCACCGATGGACTCGCGCGGCGATTCCGGATTAGAGCCCAGCATGCGGTGCCATTTCCGGCCCGTCAACTCGCGGCAAGCGCTGTCGTCGGCAATGCGCCGGAACACCCTCTCATCATTACCGGAAGCCTGCATGACCTTGCGCCTGGATGCCCTTCGTCACTGGATCGCCGCCCAGCATCACCTGTCACCGGAAGCCTGCCGACTGGAAACGGTGGCCGGCGACGCCAGCCTGCGTGGCTATTGTCGCGTCATCTTCCCGGACGGTACGACACGGATCGTCATGGACGCACCGCCGGCGCTGGAGGACAGCCAGCCATTCGTGACCATCGGCCGCGAGTGGCGCGAGGCCGGCCTGCCGGTACCCCAACTGCACGCCATCGATCTCGAGTCGGGATTCATCGAACTCGACGATCTCGGCAACGACAGTCTTCACCATCACTTCGATACCGAATCCGGCGCACGCGAAGGGACTGCGCAGGCGCTGGCGCTGCTCGACCAGATCGAACGACTCGCGCCGGTCGCCTCGCTGCCAGGCTACGCCGCCGACTTTCTCGAAGAGGAGATGGACCGCTTCCCCGACTGGGGCCTGACCCGTTGGCTCGGTATCGAGACGCCACCGCAGTGGCCCGAGGTCAAGCGCCACCTGCTCGCCCACATCGCCGGGCTCCCCACCGTCGCCGTGCATCGCGATTTCGACGCCATGAACCTGATGATCCATCAGGAGCGTCTCTGGATCATCGACTTCCAGGGCGCACTGGCCGGGCCACTTGGCTACGATCTGATCTCCCTACTGCGGGGCCGCTATCACCACTGGTCACGCCAGGAGATGGACCTCTGGATCGAGGATTTTCGCCTGCGCAGTCTCGCCGCGAGGCGGATCGGCCCCGATATGGATGCCGGGGCGTTCCGGGCCGGTGTCGAGGCGATCGGTGCCCAGCGCCAGCTCAAGATTCTGGGTCAATTCTGTCGCCTCTGCCTGCGTGACGGCAAACCCCGCTATCTCGACTGGCTGCCCCATTTCTACGGGCATCTCGACGAGGGGCTGGCGGCACTGCCCGCGCTCGGCGATTTCCACCGCTGGCTGCGCGAAAGCTACCGCCCGGCCATGGAAGCACGCCTGGCCGAGCACCACGCCAACCTCGACCAGGGAGCCTCGCGATGAAAGCGATGATTCTCGCCGCCGGCCTCGGCACCCGCATGCGACCACTCACCGACCACTGCCCCAAGCCGCTGTTGCCGGTCGCCGGCAAGCCGCTGATCGTGCATCATCTCGAGCGTCTGGCGACAGCGGGAATCCGCGACATCGTGATCAACGTCAGCTATCGCGGCCAGCAGATCATCGACGCCCTCGGTGACGGCGAGCGCTACGGCGTCTCGCTCCAGTTCAGCGTCGAACGGACACCGCTGGAAACCGCGGGCGGATTGCGCCAGGCGCTGCCGCTGCTGGGCGAGGCGCCCTTCATCCTGCTCAACGGCGACATATGGACGGATTTTCCGCTCGAACGTCTCGCCCTCGCCGAGGGCGACCTCGCCTCGCTGGTGATGGTGGATACCACCGACTTCCACCGCCGAGGCGATTTCCATCTCGATTCACAGGGTCGGCTGCACGCCGAAGGCGAACCGCGGCTGATCTACGCCGGTCTCGGCGTCGTGCATCCCGAGCTGATCGCCGATCTGCCGGCCGGGGAGTCGGTCAAGCTGGCCCCGCTGCTGATCGATGCGATGCGGGCGGGCCGCGTCGGCGGCTGGCACCATCGCGGGGACTGGGTCGATGTCGGCACGCCGCAGCGTCTGGCCGAGCTGGAAGCGCGACTCGGGCAGACATGACGAATCCGGACGCCACCCGCCGTTGCCGGGAGTGTTATCCTGCCGCCATCGTCCCACGAGTGATTCGATACGCCTTTCAACACGAATCCCCAGTTAAGGAATCCTTGCCATGAAAGCCACAGTCAAATGGACCGACGGTCGCCAGTTCGTCACCGAATCCGGCAGCGGCCACAGCGTCGTCATCGACGGCAACCCGGATCACGGCGGACGCAACACCGGGCCTCGCCCCATGGAGATGGTGCTGATGGGACTGGGCGGCTGCACTTCGTTCGACGTGATCCAGATCCTCGAGAAGGCCCGCGCCGAGGTCACCGACTGCGTCGCCACGCTGGAAGCCGAACGCTTCGACGGCACCCCCAGCGTCTTCACCAAGATCCACGTTCACTTCGTCGTCACCGGCAAGGGGCTGAAGGACGCCGTGGTCAAGCGCGCCGTCGACCTCTCCGCCGAGAAGTACTGCAGTGCCTCGCTGATGCTGAGCAAAGGCGGGGTGGAGATCACCCACGACTACGAAATCGTCGAGGCGTAGGCCGCGAGCCGCGACAACCAAGATAAGCTCCCCCATAACGAACGACGCCAGCGACTGCGGTCGCTGGCTTTCTTCGTAGCCCGTAGCCCGTGGCCCGTGGCTTGTAGTCCGTGACTCAGATCCGATAGACGCTCTTGGTCATCACCTTCGACATCAGCCGCATGCCCCACTTCACCGGCAGCGGGAAGCGCTGGCCGCCGGACTCCAGCGCCCAGCGTTCGTGCTGCGCTTCGTCGATACGCATCTGCTCGAGCACCGCGCGCGAGCGCTTGTCGTCGATCGGCAGCTTGCGTAGATGGGCCTCGAGATGCCGCCCCACCTGCTCTTCCGTGGCAGCGACGAACCCGAGGCTGACCCGATCGCCGATCGCCCCGGCCACCGCGCCCAACCCGAACGAAGCCACGTAGAACGCCGGATTGAGATAGCTGGTACGGCTGTCGAGCTCCTGTAGACGCTGATCGCACCAGGCCAGATGATCGATCTCCTCCGCTGCCGCCTCTTCCATGCGCTCGCGGGTTTCGGTCAGCTTGGCCGTCAGCCCCTGGCCCTGGTAGAGCGCCTGGGCGCACACTTCACCGGTGTGATTGATCCGCATCAGCCCCGCCACGTGACGGCGCTGCTCGTCGTCGAGCGCGCCCTCCGGCTGGACGTTGGCCGGCGACGGCCGACTCGGCTGGGCCGCCTTGGGCACCAGCGTGCGCAGCACCGTATCGAACTGATGGATCAGATTGTCGGCACGGGAAATCTTGCGAGTCATCGGAACCTCCTTGTTGAAGCCGCATGAGCGAGCGGGAAGACTGTCAACCCGGTGGCCACTGCATGCGCCGCCCGCCCAGCAAGTGCATGTGGATATGATAGACCGACTGCCCGCCCGCTTCGTTGCAGTTCATCACCACGCGATAGCCCTCCTCGGCGAACCCGAGCTCCTTGGCCAGCTTGGCCGCGGTGTACTGCAGCCGCCCGATCAGCGCCAGATCCCCCTCCTCGATGTCGTTGAGGGTGGCAATCGGTTTCTTGGGAATGATCAGGATGTGCGTGGGCGCCTTCGGATCGATGTCGTTGAAGGCGAGCACCTCGTCATCCTCGTAGACGATATCCGCCAGTATCTCGCGGTCGATGATCTTGCTGAAGAGAGTCGGCTCCATGAGAACTCCTGATGTCGGAATAAGGTATCGGTCGGCGACCAGGCTCAACGAAAACGGCGCTGGGCCAGCAGCTGACGCACCTGGGGTGCGAGGATCAGGTCCATCGCCAGCGACAGGCGCGCCCCTGGGACGACCAGCGTGTTGGGTCGGCTCATGAAGGCATCATGAATCATGGTGACCAGGTAGGGGAAGTCGACGGCCGCCGGATCCCGGAACCGAATGACCACGAACGATTCGCCATCGTTGGGCACGTCCTGCAGCTCGAACGGGTTCGAGGTATCGACCGTCGGCACGCGCTGGAAATTGATGTGCGTGCGCGACAGCTGGGGCTGGATGTAGCGCACGTAGTCGTGCATGCGCCCGAGGATGGTGTCGATGACCGCCTCCTGGGAGTAGCCGCGCAGCTTGGTATCGCGATCGATCTTCTGCAGCCACTCCAGGTTGATCGTCGGTGCCACGCCGATCAGCATGTCGACGTGTCTGGCGATATCGACCTCATGGGTCACCAGCCCCCCGTGCAGCCCCTCGTAGAGCATCAGATCCGTGCCGCTGGGAATCGGCTGCCAGTCGGTGAAGGTACCGACCTGCCAGCCCGCCTCGATCATGCGCTTGTCCTCGGCATGGATATAGTGGCGGTAGGTGCCCTTGCCGCTTTCGCCGTACTCCTGGAACAGCGCATCGAGCCGGTCGAGCAGGTTGGCATTGACCGAAAAGTGGGAGAGTTCCGCCTTGCGCTCCGGCTCGACTTGAAGAATCTGCGCCAATTCCGCCCGCGAATAACGGTGAAAGGCGTCGCCGTCGATGAACGCGGCGTGCACGTCCTCGCGGGCGAACATGCGCTCGAAGGTGCGCTTGACCGTGGTGGTGCCCGCGCCGGAAGAGCCCGTCACCGCTATGATCGGGAATTCACGCGACATGCAGTACCTCTTCATTCAGCAAGCTCGACCGGCTGGCGCGGGCGCCCACCACGATGCCGCGGCAGCTCGAGCGTTCGAGTCGCTTTCCGATCGTCGATCGATGCCTCACTTGCTGCATGGCGGATTTTCCTTGTTGCTAAAGCGACCGGTTTTTCACGACGACTGACGCTCTCGGGCGATGGCGCGATGAGCGATATCGCGCCGGTACTCGGCGCCGGGCCAGCGCACCACGTCGAGACCGGCATACGCCCGTGCCGCCGCGGCGCCGACCGTCTCGCCGAGAGCGGTAACACATAGCACGCGGCCACCGCTGGTGACGACGCGACCATCGTCGCTCATGCGGGTACCGGCGTGGAAGACCTTGCAGCCGGCCGCGTCCGCTGCCTCGAGCCCAGTGATCTCGTCACCCTTGCGATAGCTGCCGGGATAGCCTTCCGCCGCCAGCACCACGCCGACGGCGGCACGCGAATCCCACTCGCACTCGACCTGGTCGAGCTTGCCCTCGAGCGCCGCCTGGCACAGCGCCACCAGATCGCCTTTCAGGCGCATCAGGATCGGCTGGGTTTCCGGATCGCCGAAGCGGCAGTTGTACTCGATCACCCTGGGAGCGCCATCGGCGTCGATCATCAGCCCGGCGTAGAGAAAGCCGGTGTAGGGATGCCCTTCGGCGGCCATGCCACGGACCGTGGGCAGGATCACCTCGTCCATGATGCGCTGATAGACGCTTTCAGTGACCACGGGGGCCGGCGAATAGGCCCCCATGCCGCCGGTGTTGGGGCCGGTGTCGCCATCGCCTGCCCGCTTGTGGTCCTGACTGGTGGCCATCGGCAGCACGTGCTCGCCGTCGACCATGACGATGAAGCTCGCCTCCTCGCCGTCGAGAAACTCCTCGATCACCACCCGCGCGCCGGCGTCGCCGAAGGCGTTGTCCTCGAGCATGTCGCGAATCGCCGCCTCGGCTTCGGCTTCGGTCATCGCCACCACCACGCCCTTTCCCGCTGCCAGCCCGTCGGCCTTGATCACGATCGGCGCCCCCATCTTCCCGAGATAGGCCAGCGCCGGCGCGACGTCGCTGAAAGTCTGATAGTCGGCGGACGGAATCGAATGGCGCGCCAGGAAATCCTTGGTGAACGCCTTGGAGCCCTCGAGCTGGGCGGCAGCTTCGCTCGGACCGAAGATCGCCAGACCCACGGCCTGGAACGCATCGACGACCCCGGCGACGAGCGGGGCTTCCGGACCGACGATCGTCAGGTCGACGGCGTTATCGCGGGCGAAGGCGATCAGCGCCTCGCTCTCCATGACATCGATGGCAACGTTGGTCAGACCCGGCTCCCGCGCGGTGCCGGCATTGCCCGGCGCCACGAAAACCGTCTCGACCCGCGGCGATTGTGCCGCTTTCCATGCCAGCGCATGTTCGCGCCCGCCCCCGCCAATGATCAGAACCTTCATCGCTAGCCTTCTTCTGAAGCTGTGACTGAGTGAATGGGACATTATGTCAGAAAGGCATCCCGCTCGCCGCTGTACTCCATCGATGCCAATCCTGTGCATCGCTATGGCATTCCCTATCCATGACCGCCCACGTTCACGCGCGGCTAGGTTCGCGCGCAGCGCTCAGGCAGAATGACTACCCTGCCAGCTCCCCGACACCGTGTTGAATTGTTACCTCATGAACCTGATCCTGCTAGAGCCCGACGAGTGGCTGGACGACTCCCACGCCGCCATTCGTGACCCGCGCCGCCTGCGCCACCTCGTCGATGTCCACCGCGCGACCCCCGGTGACAGCCTGACGGTGGGTGCCCTGGATGGCTTGATGGGCCGCGGGGAGCTGCTCGCGCTGAGCGACACCGAGGCGCGGTTCCGGATCACCCTCGACCGCGAGCCGCCGGCGCCACTGCCGGTGCACCTGCTGCTGGCGCTGCCCCGCCCGCGGATGCTGGCGAGGACGCTGGAGCACGTCTCGGCGCTGGGGGTCAAACGCGTGACCCTGATGCATACCCGACGCGTCGAGAAGAGCTACTGGCAATCCCCCGAACTGAAGCCGGAGAAGATCCGCCAGCATCTGCTGCTCGGGCTGGAGCAGGCACGCGACACCCGGCTGCCGGAGATCACGCTGGAGACCCGTTTCAAACCGTTCGTGGAAGATCGACTGCCGACCCTTCTCGAGGGCCAGCGTGGCCTGCTGGCGCACCCTGGACTTGCCCAGGCCTGCCCCCGCGCCATCACCGAGCCGACGCTGCTGGCGATCGGCCCGGAGGGCGGTTTCGTCGACTACGAGGTCGAAAGGTTCCTCGAACTGGGCTTCGAGGGGATTCATCTGGGAGAGCGCATTCTGCGCGTGGAAACCGCCGTCACCGCGCTGCTCGCGCGGCTATTCTGACGCCACCGCCCTATCGACTCGACGGCAGTCGTACCGGCGGCGGTGACCGAGAACTGATGCGCCGCCTCATCGCCGACGACAATGGGGAGGTGGCGAGCGGCATCAACCCGCCGAGGCCTGAACCATCGATGGGTGTCGGCTCAGCCAGCTCGCGGGATCGCGAATCAGCTCGATGCCGAGAAACCGCGCCGCGGTGACGCCGAGATTATCGAGCAGGCGAGCGCTCTCCTCGTCCAGCGCCGGGAAGGAGACGCCACCACGCGAGTCGTGCAACCAGCACAGCACGGGGGTCCGCCCGGGACCGACGGGAAACGCCAGCTTGAGCCGTCGGTAGAGATCCGCCACGTCGAGCCGTGCCGTATCCACCCACAACAGCCACCCGGCCAGAGGCGGTCCCACCTCTTGCTCCCCCACCGCCAGCCAGGTTCTGCCTTCCAGGACGGGCAGCGTGGCCAGCGCCCGCCTCAGCGCCTCGCCCTCCGGCTCGCCGACCACTCGCAGGGAGAGCGCGCCGGGGCTCAGCCGGGCGCGCAGGCCGGCCGCCTGGTCGCTCACGCCGCCACGGCCACGTCGGCAGACGTGACCATTCCCGCCCTCGCCAGCGCGGCGTGAGCGCTCAGCGTATCCATGAGCGCCTCAAGCAGGGCCTTGGGACGACGTCCGCAACGACGCTGGGCGATGCCCGACAAGCTGGCCCGCACGTCCATCGCCCAGGCCTGCTCCTCTTCGCTCAGACGTAGCGCCAGCGCTGCCAGCATCGCGGCCAGGTGCCAGCGCTGCTCGCCGTCGTGGGTCGCCAGGCCGCGATCTATCAGAATCCGGTCCGCCTGCCGCGTCATGCCGGGCAGGGCATCGCCGGCAAACGCCGATGGCAGGCGCGAGGCGGCATCGAAGCCGGCTTGTGCGGTGCCGAGCCAGTAGCGGCTCGCCAATCGGCGGCCGTCGTCGCGGTCGCGAACTTCTCCATGCTAGGCGACGACCGGCA